>NZ_JBNDHZ010000007.1:0-103235 GCF_056755355.1 Luteibacter sp. HAY1-4A | reverse complement strand
GGCCTTGCGCGGATCGCCCAGCTGCTTGCCGCTCACCTCTTCCCGGGCGCGGCGGATGGGGTCGAACAGTGCATCGTAGTCGGGGATGCTCCGTGGCGATCGACGCATGGACCGGCCGGCCCAATCCGTCCGGAAACTGCCCGGCGCCACGGCGGTAACGTGCACGCCGAGGGAACGGAGTTCCTTGCCGAGCACTTCGCTGATGCCCTCCAGGGCAAACTTGCTTCCGCAGTAGTACGCGATGCCGGGCATCGTGATGTAGCCGCCCATCGAGGTGATATTGATGATGTGCCCTTGACGGCGCTCGCGAAAACGAGGCACGAAGGCCTTGGTCACCGCTACCGCACCGAACACGTTCACATCGAACTGGCGGCGCATTTCCTCGAGGGGCGATTCCTCCAGGACGCCTTCGTGGCCGTATCCTGCGTTGTTTATCAGCACATCGACGGGCCCGAAGCGCGACTCCGCTTCCGCCACCACGTCGGGAATCGCGTCCGTGTCCGTGACATCCAGTATGACCGCATGCGCCTCGCCGGCATTCGCGGCGAGGAACGCCTGCCGCGAATCCTCGTTGCGAACCGTGCCTATGACACGGTGGCCCGCGCTTATGGCTTCAGCGGCAATCGCAGCGCCAAAGCCGCTGCTCACGCCTGTGATGAAAATCGTCTTCGTGTTCATGGATTGCCTCCAGATCGGGACCCGGGGCAATCGTACGTGTCACACGCAAGTCACCCCATGGCCCAGGGTATGGGGGCATTGCCTGATCCTATGGAGCGCTCGCCACGACGCTCGCTTGTCGCGCGGGCGGCGCGAATTCCGGGATCTTGAACGTCGGCGCGGCCAGGGTCACTTCCGATGGAAGATCCTTCAGTTCCCCTGTGCGCAGGAACGCATAGACCGCGTTCTTCGCCGCCGGCTCGCCGCGCAATTGGTAGAACGTGCCGTCGTGACCGCCACGGTGCACGACGATGCCGTGGCCCTTCGGAAAATAGGCCAGCTGCATGAGCATGTTTTCGATCGGCGTCGACGTGTCCCAGTCGCCGTGCACCAGTATCACGGGAATCGTGCTCGGCGCGAACGCACGGAAAGCGTCGCCCATGTCCGGTGTCGGCCAGTCCTTCGCGGATGCGATATAAGGCGCGAAACCACCGGTGCCCAGCAGGGGTACCACGGGATCGTTGCGCAATTGGAACTCGCGTGCGGGCGAGGCGCCCAGGCTCGTGTCGATCAGCGGGCCGATGAGCTTGTATGGCTGGGCCTGCCGTTCCTCGATGGCCGACTTCGCCCATGCATCGTTATGGCCGTAGTACAGCGAGAGGACGAACGCGGGCCAGGTTTCCGGGTCGCTCGCTTCGTCCAGGAGAGACGACTGGAAATCCACCTGTCCGAGCACGATGGCCTGCTCCTTCCCGTCGCTTCCCTTCACCTTTACCCGCACGGGCGCCTTGGCGAACCGTTCTTCCAGCGTGCGGACCGCCGCCATCAGTCCGCCCTTGGGCAGGTAAGGCGCCAGTCCCGCATCCTTGTCGGCATCGAAGGCTATCCGCTGCATGGCGGCGTACAGCTGCGAGGGCATGTCGTAGCCGTAGTCGAGGGGCTCGACCGCGGAGAGCACCGCCCGCGCCACGATCTCCGGATGCAGCCGCATCACGGCGAAACTCCACTGCGAGCCGAAGCTGCCACCGAAGAGGCTGATGCGGTCGTAACCGAGCGCGCGCCGCAAATCGTTCACGTCGTCCGCGCAGGCCGCAATGGTGTAACCGGCCAGGTCCTTCGTCGGGTTCGCCTTCACGGCCGCTTTCGCGAGCGCGATGGTGGTGGCGACATCCGCGTCCACGCTGCCAGGACGATCCAGCGGCGACGCCGGTGCCGTGATTTCCAGGCGTTCGCCGCGGATGGTGTAGCCGCGCTGCTCGATCACTACCAGGTCGCCCACGCCGCCATAGCTCAGCCATGAATCCAGTCGCGAACGTGCCGCGGGGCTCTTTCCGTCGAAGGCATCGAGCACGCTCAGACCCGGCCCGCCCGGCAACCAGAAGACAGGCGGGGCCCCGGTGGGCACCTTTGCCTTCAAGCGTGCGAAACCCACGCCGATCAATCGGCTGGTCGGCGATTGGCGGTTTTCCGGCACATAAAGCGTGCCGATCTCATACGGAACGGTCGAGCCATCGGCGGCATGCACGACACCCGTTTCGATCTCGACGTCACCGGCTTTGGGCGTTGCGGCGCGGGCGGCGTGGGGGAAGAAAGTGCAGGCCAACCAGAACGGGACGGCGAGTGCTATCGAACCAAGCGGATACCTGGACTGCATGCGTCAGACTCCCCGGGCGAGGCGGCAAGCTTCCCCGGCGTGCCTCGCCATGTCAATCGCATGCAGAATCGGCTCTCGTCAGACTGCGGGCCAGCCTGCAAAAGCGCAATCAAATGGGAACGCCCGATCCGTTCGGCGGGACGAACCTCTGGGCCGCGGCCGCGATGGCCGAGGCCAGCGCCGCCCTGTCGAAGGGCTTGGAAAGACGCGTGATGCCGGGACCTGCCGCCGAGAGCGCTTCCGCGTAGCCGGTGGCGACCACGATGGGCAGGTCGGGCTGGAGCCGTCGCAGCGCCTCGGCCAGTTCCGCACCCGTCATGCCGGGCATGGAAAAGTCGGTGACGAGGAGATCGAATTTCCCCGGCGTCTCGAAGGCCACGATGGCGTGCTTCGCGGATTCCGCGGCGACCACGACGTGGCCCATGTCTTCCAGCATGGCGCAGAGGGTCTCGCGTACGAGCGAGTCGTCATCCACGGCCAGGATCTTCAGCGACGGGCCCGATCGGAGATCATTCGTCGGGGCGCCGCCCTGCGTGTCGCCGCCGGACGGTACGTTATGCACCGAAGCCACCGGGAAGCGCAGTGTCACCGTCGTGCCCTTCCCTGGTTCGCTCTCGATCGAAAGGCGACCGTTCGATTGCTCGGCCAGTCCATGGACCATGGACAAGCCCAGTCCCGTGCCTTTGCCGACGCCCTTCGTCGTGAAGAACGGGTCCGCTGCCCTGGCGAGGGTTTCCGGCGGCATGCCTTGCCCATCGTCGGAAACCGAAAGGCACACATAGCGACCTTCCGCCAGTCCCGACGGATGGCCCGCACGGATCGATTCCACCGAGCCCGAGATCTCGATGTTGCCGCCCGAAGGCATGGCATCGCGCGCATTGACGAGGAGGTTAAGCAGGGCCAGCTCGAGTTGGTGGGGATCGACCATGGCACGCGCGAGCGACAGCGGGAAGCGCGTGGTCACCATGATGCGCGAGCCGAGTGTCGTCTTCGTCATCTCGCTCATCCCGAGCACCAGCGCAGGGATGTCCACCGCCGTGGGGCGAAGTTCCTGTCGCCGGGCGAACGCCAGCATGCGCTGGGTGAGCGAGGCGCCGCGGTTCAACCCCGCCATGGCGGTCTCGAAGATCGACTGGGTCCGTGCGTCGTCGGGCAAGCGCTGGCGAAGCAGTTCCAGGGCGCCCTGCACCGCCATCAGCAGATTGTTGAAGTCGTGCGCCATGCCGCCGGTCAGCTGGCCGATGGCTTCCATTTTCTGCGCCTGGAACAACGCTTCGCGAGCCTGTTCCAGTTGTTGCGTGGCAGCGCGCTGCTCGGTCACGTCGCGCGTGATCTTCGCGAAGCCTATCAGTTCGCCCTGCTCGTCGAGGATACGGTCGATGACCACATGGGCCCAGAAGCGGGTGCCGTCTTTCCGGACACGCCAACCTTCGTCTTCCACCCGCCCCGTGCTGTTCGCGATGCCCAGGTTTCGCTCGGGCACACCGGCGGCACGGTCTTCCTCGGTGTAGAACTGCGAGAAATGCGTACCGATGATCTCTTCCAGCTGGTATCCCTTGATCCGTTCGGCTCCGGGGTTCCAGCTCGACACATGCCCGGTCGGGTCGAGCATGTAGATCGCGTAGTCGCCGACGCCCTGCACCAGGATCCGGAACTGGGTTTCACTGGTGCGCAAATGTTCGTCCCTGCGCATCTGCTCGCTATCTGTATGGTTCTCGCTCAACGTGTGTCTCGCTTCTACGGCGTGGCCGTCTGTTAACAGGGCGAGGCTGGAGAATCATTTGTGAAGGGGGTGTCAAAGCCGCGATGTGCCGCGCTTCGCATGCACTTCCGCCAGGAACTCCAGCATGGCCCGGTTGAACGCGTGCGGGCGCTGCAGGGGCGCGAAATGGCCGACGGAAGGCAACAGGACGAAGCTGGCGCCGGGAATGCCGCGGGCAATGGCTTCGGCGTGCGCTCGCTCGATGAACTCGTCGTGCTCGCCCAGCACACTCCAGACCGGCACCGCCACCTCGCCCAGTTCCCGCTCGCCAAAGTCGGGCTGGGTGGCCTGCATCAGGCCAAGATCGTCGCGCATCGCTTCGAAGGCGCCCGGCAGCGGAGCCAGTCTCGCGTAGTCCGCGACATGATGCGCGTACACGCGGTCGATGAGTGCCGACGCCTGGAAAGGCTTCGCGCCGGTGCTGTCGACGTTGCAGGCGAAGAAGAACACGCCCGAGGAACGCGCCGGCGTTTCGCGAGAGAGCACGAGGGCAGTGTCGGCACCGTCGCTCCAGCCGATGAAGGCCGCCCTGGCGACACCCAACGCGTCCATCACAGCACGCGTGTCGGAAGCCATGAGCTGGTAGCTGTAAGGCCTAGCGTCACGTGTCGAGCGGCCCTGTCCGCGGCTGTCGACGAGGATCGCACGATAGCCGGCATCGACCAGGGCCGGAACCTGGTACCCCCAGTTGTCCGCATTGCCCAGGCCGCCATGCAGCAGCGCCACGGGTTCGCCCGAACCCACGCTGGCATACCAGATGCTTGCGCCTTCGTTGATGGCGTAGCCACTTTGCACCGGCGCCGGCAGCGGCGGAATGCCATGCGCGGCGAAGTGGGTCAGGTCGTCGTCCTCGAACGGAGCGTCGTTCATCGCGAATCCGGAGCGTTGGTTGGCGCATGTTATACGGCCATGGCGGGCCCGCCGTCCCGTGCGGATGGTTGGCACGGCCGGCCGTCCCCGATAGGCTCCGATGTCCACAGAGGTGGCGGGACCAGGGGCATGAAGACAGTCGGCGTGGCTTTTCTTTCGATGGCATTGGCCTGCGGCATCGCGCGCGCGGTGGCCGCCGAACGGCCCACGCAGCCGGAAATCCGCCCCTTCGGTTTCGACCTGGCCGGCATGGACCGTTCCGTCGCGCCGGGCTCGGATTTCTATCGCTACGCGAACGGCGCGTGGGAGCGCACCACGTCCATCCCCGCGGACAAGTCGAACTTCGGCATGTTCACCCGCCTCGACGACCTCAACCGCGAGCGTGTGAAGGGCCTTCTCGAAGGAAGCCGTGGCGATACGCACAGCAGGGCCGGCACGGCCTACGCAGCCTTCCTCGACGAGGCGGCGATAGAGAGCCGTGGGCTCGCTCCGGTACGACCGTGGCTCGACCGCATCGACACCATCGCCACGGCGGAGGATTTCGCGCGCGTCGCGGGACAGGCCCTGCGCGAAGGCGTGGCCGTGCCATTAGAGGTGAACGTCACCCAGGACGACCGCCATCCGGATGCCTATGTGTTGAAGCTCGGCCAGGGCGGTCTGGGGCTGCCCGACCGGGACTATTACCTGGGAACGGACGACGCCATGGCGCGGATGCGCGTTGCCTATAAGGCCCATGTCGCGCGCTTGCTCGGACTGGCCGGGCTCGCGCCGCACGATGCGGCGAACCGGGGCGAGGCCATCCTGGCGATGGAAACGCGTATGGCGAAGGTCAGCTGGAGTCGCGTCGACAGCCGCGATGCCGCCAAGACGTACAACCGTCTGACCCGAGCGCAGGTGCGCGACCTGGCCAAGGGCTTCGACATCGAGGCGTTCCTCCATGCCGCGGGCGCTCCTGCGCGCGACGTGGTGGTGATCCAACCGAGCGCCGTCGGCGGCATCGCCGGCGTCGTCGGATCCACACCGTTGCCGGTGCTGAAAGACGCCCTGCGCGTTGCCGTGCTGGATGCCTATGGCGACGTACTGCCGCGAGCCTTCGCGCAAGAGCGCTTCGATTTCCACGATCGCCTGCTGAGCGGTGCCGAACAGCCCGAGCCGCGCTGGAAGCGCGCGGTGGCCTTTGCCGTCGACGCCGTGCCCGATGAGGTCGGCAAGGCCTATGTCGCCCGCTATTTCCCCGCGGACCACAAGGCGGCCGCGGAGTCGCTGGTACGGAACCTGGTGGCGGCCATGGACAAGCGCATCCAGGCCCTGGATTGGATGACGCCGCAGACGAAGCGCCGTGCACGGGCCAAGCTGGCCGCCTTCCATCCCAAGGTGGGCTATCCCGAACGATGGCGGGATTATTCCGGGCTCGACATGCAAGCCGGCGATGCGTTCGGCAATCGCCTGCGTGCGCGCACCTTCGCCTTCAACCGCGAGATGCGCAAGATCGGTCAGCCCTTCGATCGCGACGAATGGCGCGTGACGCCCATGACCGTCGATGCGTTCGCGAACTTCTCCGCTGTCGAGATCGTCATTCCCGCGGCCATCCTGCAACCGCCGTTCTTCGATCCCGCCGCCGATTCCGCGGTGAACTACGGTGCGATCGGCGCCTCCATCGCCCATGAAATCACCCACCAGTTCGACGACCAGGGTTCGAAGTACGACGAACACGGCCGCCTTACGACCTGGTGGACTCCCGAGGACCTCGCGGGATTCGAAGCGCGAACCAAGGTCCTGGCGCGGCAGTACGACACCTACGAGCCGCTGCCCGGACAGCACGTCAACGGCGCCCTGACCCTTGGCGAGAACATCGCCGATCTTGGCGGCCTCGCCATCGCCCACGACGCGTGGCGTCTCTCGTTGGCGGACCGCGAGGCACCGACGCTGGACGGCTTCACCGGCGAGCAGCGGTTCTTCCTCGGCTGGGCGCAGATCTGGCGCCTCAAGTACCGTGATGCCGACCTGCGCCAGCGCCTGCTGACAAATCCCCACGCGCCCGCGGCCCAACGTGTGTGGACTTCGCGCAACCTCGATACCTGGTACAAGGCATTCGACGTTGGGTCAGGGCAGTCGCTGTACCTTCCGCCGAACGAGCGCGTCAGGATCTGGTGAGCCTGACGCGGTCCGTTACGCCACGTCCACGACCACGCGTCCGCCCGCTGCGGGCGTCCCGACGAGCGCATGCGCCTCGGCCACGCTCTCCAGGTCGAACCGGTGCGGACTCATCCGCGGCACGAGCGCGCCTGCATCCGCCAGGCGGGCGGCCTCGCGCAGGATGTCCCCGTGATGCGTGCGCCCCGCCCCGGTAAGCAGGGGTAACAACGTGAACACCCCCGAATAGGTCGCGGCACGGAACGACAGCGGAGCCAACGCGTGCGTGCCCCAGCCCAGGGCGCTGACGACATGACCGAAGCGGCGCACCGCCCGGAAGGAGTCGTCCAGCACCGCGCCGCCTACCGTGTCGTAGACGATGTCGAAGCCTTCGCCGCCCGTGTGCAGCGCAACGTATGCCTCGACGCCCATGTTCCTGTCGACCGGGATCGCCCCGAGTGCCATCAGTTCCGAGTCGCGTTCCAGCCTGTCGGTGGCATACACATGGGCTCCGCGTGCCTTGGCGAGCTGGACGGCGACATGGCCCACGCCGCCGGTACCGCCTTGCACCAGCACCTTCATGCCCGGCTGCACGTTCGCCCGGTCCACGAGGCCTTCCCAGGCCGTGATGAAGACGAGCGGAAGCGCCGCCGCCTGGCGCATCGAGAGCGTGGCCGGCTTCGCAGCCAGGAGCCTGGCATCCACGGCCGCGAACTCCGCAAGGCTGCCCTGGTGGCCGCCGACACCGCCGGTCATTCCCCACACCTCGTCGCCTGGCCGGAAACCTTCGGCACCGGGTCCGACCGCCTCGACCACGCCGGCCAGGTCGATACCGAGCACCGCGGGAAGTGGGCGGCGAGCGTGCTCCGCCCGTCCGGCGCGGATCTTGGTGTCGAGGGGATTCACGCCGCTGGCGTGGATGCGCACCAGGACCTCCCCCTCGCGGGGAACGGGCCTGGGCAGGGTCTTCAGCACGAACGGGCCATCGGTGGTCTCGACGACGGCCGCACGCATGTCGCTGTGCATGGTGAGTGTCTCCTGTGAAACGGTTCGATTCGACAGGTGGATCCCTCACCCCGTGCTTACCATCCCCAGATTCGCATGAGCTCCATGCGTACCTGCATGATGCATTCGCTTCAGACGCTTCGCTGAGGTCTATGCCGGTGCGAGCCTCGCCACGATCAGGTCGATGAGGACACGCAGGCGCTTCAGGTGCCGCAGGTCGCGGTGGTAGCCGATCCACGTGGTGCGGGTGGGCGGTTCGTCGCCGAGGTCGATACGTTCCAGTTCGGCGTAATGCTCTGCCAATGGAATGGGCAATACCGCCACGCCTGCGCCATGGGCACACAACCGCGCCTGTGCATCGCGATTGTTGCTCCGGTAGGCCACGCGCGCGTTGGGAAGCCGCTCGCGAATCCAACTCACGTCCGGCATCGAGGCGAAGGCCGTATTCATCGTAACGATGGTGGCGCCCGCGCCGTCGCCTGCCACGGGAGGCGGGGCGCCTTTGCGGATGTAGGCGCCGTAATGCATCGTCAGCACCGCGCGCGACACGATGTCCGGTTCGTCGAACGGCCGTATCCTGAAAGCGAGGTCGGCTTCGCGCCGGGCCAGGCTGTAGAACCGCGACGACGTCAGCAGCTCCACGGTGACCTGCGGGTTGGCCGCGCCGTACTCGGCGATGATCGGCGCCAGCATGTAGGCCCCGAACCAGTCGGAAGCGGTGATGCGGATCGGCCCCTCGACGAGATTGCCCTGCCCTGCAAGCCTCCGCTGGAACGCAAGCGCCTCCTGCTCCAGCCGTTCGGCATGCACCAGCACCGCGGCACCCTCCTCGGTGAGGACGAACCCTTCGCTCGTTCGCTGGAACAGTTTTTGCCCCACGGCCTCCTCGAGGGCGGCAAGCCTGCGGCCCATGGTCGGCTGCGACTGGCCTAGCTCGCGCGCGGCCGCGCCCAACGTGCCCCCACGCACGACGGCAAGGAAAACGCGAATGTCGCCCCATTCCATAAGGTCGCTATCTTGTCGCGAAGCCGCGGCGGAGTGCGCGGCCCCACCTATACAATTTCGCATGCGCCCCATGCAATCTCCCGTGTTCCCATCGGTCGTCCCCGCCGGTAGCGTCGGCCCCATTCAAGATCGTTCCGGAGTCCTTCCAGTGCGTACCATTGCGGCAGCCTGTTTTCTCTCCCTCCTGTCGATCGGCGCGTGGGCCGCGGAGCGTCCGGCAGATCCCGATGTCGCCGCCGTCATGGCGAAGCTGTCGGTACCCTCCGCGAAGGCGATCGAACGCTTCACCGCGTCGGGCATGCAGGGGATACGCCCGCACTCCCTGGCGCCGGACGAACGGCTGGCCGTGGAACGCGCGATCGCTGCGTTGCCGGCCCTGCATCGGCAGGTTCTAGCGGACCGTCTTCATTCATTGAGCTTCGTCGACGGCCTTCCCGGCGCGGGAACAGGATTGACGTCCAAGGTAGATGGCGGCAATACGTACGACATCACCCTTCGGGCCAGCCTCATCGCCGAATCGCTGTCGCACTTCCTGACGGTGAAAGAGCAGCGCGTCTTCCAGCCGGCGGACGAAGCAGTGGTCACGGTAAGCGGCACAGGCGTCGATGCCCTCACCTATGTGTTGCTGCACGAATCCACCCATGTGGTCGACGCGACGCTGGGCCTCACCCGCGAACTCAAGACCCCGTTGACGCAGGGCGTCTGGACGGACCGCGCCACACCCGGCGAACGCATTGCACACGAACCGGCCGCCAAGACAGCCTTTCGTGGCGCGCCTCCCGTGCCGGCATCGGAAGCCGCCGAAGTCTACCGTTCGCTGTCGCGCACACCGTTCGTCAGTCTCTACGCCACGGCATCGTCTTCGGAGGACCTGGCGGAGCTGGTCAGCTGGTATGTCGTGGAAACCCGGTACAAGGGAACGCTCACCATCAGCGTCAAGGCAGTGGACGGAGGAAAAGCCGAGACGTTCCGGCCGCTGGGCTTCCTTGGCGTACGCGCGAGGTTTCCGGAGGTGGACAAGCTGCTGTCCGCGCACTTCGTCGCGAACGCACCCTCTGCATGATTCAAGGCGCGCCGAACCAGCGGCGGGCCGCTTCCTCGGCATCCGTGACGGGGGTACCTTCTTCGCCGGCCCAGGCCACGATGCCGTCCGGACGTACCAGCAGACCGGTCAGTCCGAGGCGATCCTCCACGTCGCCCGCCACGTAGGTCAGGCGTCCGGCCCAGCGGCTGGCCCGCTCGCGTGCCGGTGCCCGCGCGTCGAAGTCCAGCCAGAGGCCTCGTCCCGGTTCGAGCAGCTTTCCGGTTCGGGCGCCGTCGACGAACGCGAAGTCGGGCACGCTGCGCCCCACCAACGGGTGGCTGTCGCCCAGGTCGTAACGGATCGTCAGGCCCCACACACGTTCGGCGACATAGGTGGCCCCGTCGCGCGTGCCGATCAGGTCGCGCATGATCGCTTCGAGTGCCCGCGAGCTGCGGCTGGGGCGCATCAAACTCACCTGGGCACGCGACCAGTCGAGCACCTGTGCGCCGACCGGTTGCCTCTCTTCGCCATAGCTGTCGAGCAGGCCCGCCGGGGCGGTACCGCGGATCGTGGCGGCCAGCTTCCATCCGAGGTTCATCGCGTCGCCGATGCCCAGGTTCAGTCCCTGGCCGCCGAGCGGTGAATGAATGTGCGCCGCGTCGCCCGCAAGGAGCACGCGCCCCTTGCGATACTCGGTCGCCTGGCGGGCGCGGTCGGTCCAGGTAGTGGCCTGGCGCAATGCGGTGACCGTCCCGTCCACGCCCGATACGCGCCGAAGAACGTCCTGAACATGCTCCGGCGTCAACGGAGTGCCGCGGTGGCATGCGCCGCCGTCGAAATCGACCATGGCGACCGTGCCCGGTGGCGCGAAGGTGTACATGCCCGTGGGCGTATAGGTGCGCCCGGGGCGCAACTTGCCGGGGTCGTCCAGTTCCACTTCGACGGAGTAGCCAGTGAATTCCGGTTCGGTGCCGGCGAAGTCGAAACCACCCAGCTTGCGCACTGTGCTTCGGCCGCCATCGCATCCGACAAGCCAGCGGGCACGAACGCTCGCGTCGCCTGCATGCACCGTGACGCCTTCTTCCGACTGTTCCACGCCGTCGACCCGGATGCCTCGCCGGACGTCGACACTCATGGACGCGGCCCGATCCGCGAGGACGGCTTCGAGCGACGCCATGTCCACCATCAGGTGGTACCCCGCGGGACCCGGTAAACGATGGTGCCAACGCGCCGTGTCCACCTGATCCAGCAGGACGGGGATTCCGGCGAAGTGGCCACCCGAACGCGGCCCCTGCCGCATCCAGTGTGCGGAAGCGCGCGTGGCACCCGACAGCTCGTTGTCGCGCTGCACCTGTTCGATCGCGGCCAGGAGTCCGCGCCGGTAGAACGCTTCGATCGTGGGCGCGGAAAGCCCCCGCATGCCGAATGGAAGGCGCTTCAACGGAGAGCTGCTATCGGAAGCTTGTTCGAGGACGGTGACCGATAAGCCCGCCAGTCTGAGTTCGCAGGCGAGGAACAGCCCTACGGGGCCGGCGCCGGCGATGACGACGTCGATGGGATGGATGGTGTGGATAGACATGCATGGCTCCGGAGTCGAGATTCGACCGGAGCGTTCCTCGCGTGCGAGCACCTCACGGACGAATGAAGGGACGCCCGAGGCGTCCGATATTCGTCGTGGGGATCCCGGCACGGGGCCAAAGACCAGAGCTTTCGTCACCGAAAGGACTTGGGCTTACCAAACCAAGTCTGCCTTTTCCGACGGGCGGAGGTTAGCACGGCTCATCCAGAAAACATCGAACACCTGTCCGCAATTTCTTGCGTAGAATCGGGACACCTCTGCCCAACGGGAGATCGTCATGAAACGCTGGTTCCTGCTGGCCGCCCTGACGGCCACCTCCGCCGCCGCCCACCACGGCTGGAGCGAATACGACGCCGACCACCCCATGGACCTGTCCGGCACCATTGAGTCGTCGAGCTATACGCAGCCGCACGGCCACATCCGCCTGAAGACGACGGAAGGCAGCTGGGACGTCGTACTCGCGCCACCCTCGCGCATGGAAAGCCGGGGATTGGACAAGAGCATGCTCGCGCCGGGTACGCATGCGTCCGTGCACGGATATCCACACCGCAGCAAGAAAGATGAACTGCGTGCGGAACGCATCACCGTCGGCGAGAAGACCACGGAACTGCGTTGATGGACGGCGTGGTCGACTGGTTGGCGGCCACGCCCCCGGCGCAGGCCATGCGAGACAGCCTGTTGCTTTATCCGATCGTGGAAACCGTGCACATCGTCGGTTTCTGCATCCTGGTAGGCGCGGTGGCGATGTTCGACCTGCGCGTACTTGGCTGGGGCCGGACACTGCCGGTGTCCGGCCTTGCACACCAGTTGCTGCCCTGGTCGATCGCAAGCCTGGTGCTGGTCCTCCCCGCCGGTCTGCTCATGTTCTCCAGCCAGCCTCATGACTTCCTTCGCAATCCGGCCTTCCTCCTGAAGCTGTCGCTGATACTCGCCGCCGCCATCAACGCGGTGTGGTTCCACCTTGGCGTGTATCGTTCGGTGTCGACGTGGGACACGGGGAGAACCGCACCCCTGCTCGCCCGAGGCCAGGCCGTACTTTCGCTGGCCCTATGGCTGGCCGTCATCGCCTGCGGTCGCATGCTGGCCTATGTTTAGCCTTCCATGCGTGGCTGCGGTTCGCGCGAAAACCCTATGGGGAATTATGCTGCCCACATCTTTCCAGCCACTGCCGTTGCGATGATTCCCTCTTTTCCGCGTTGGATCTGGTCCTGGGCCTTTCTCCTGCCGCTCGTAGCCGGCAGCGTCAATGCCGCCGCTTTGATGTCCTTGCATCATGGCGGCGTGGCGCACCTGACGGGTATTTCAACCGAGGCAGCGATCGGCCTGGGCTCTGGCAACTTCGCACTCCTGCTGCATGCCCTGGGTGTCGTCGCGTTGTTTACCGGCGGTTGCGCGGTCAGCGCATGGCTCGCCCGTGGGCCGCGCTGGATACCTTCCATCGCGGCGGGGGCCCTCCTTCTCGCCGTGGCGGTGCTGATAGCCATGGCCAGTGCGCTGATGGGCAACACGCCGTGGCTGGGCGTGATGCTCTGCGCCGCCGCGATGGGCCTTCAGAACGGCACAAGCTCGCTGGTGACAGGCGCGTTACTTCGCACCTCGCACCTCACCGGCATGTTCACCGATCTGGGTATCGCACTGGGACAGCAAGCCTGGGGCGGTCCGGTGGACCGTCGACGCGTCGCCGTATGCTTCACCGTCGTGGTCAGCTTCGTGTGCGGCGCCACGGTGGGAACGTTGCTTTACCTGCGATGGGGCGCGAGCTCCCTGATCGGAAGCGCCGTGCTCGCCGCCGGCGTGGGTATCGCCACGCTGGCCATGGCGCGACGGCAGGTCGCGAACGTCGCGGAAAGCCGCGCGTAACCTGCCGTCCGCCCGCCCGGCGTTCAGCGGATGACGAGGATCGTCTTGCCGCGTCTCGCCCTGCCCTCGGCTTCGTCGAACGCCTTGCGTGCATCGGCAAGCAGGTAACTGCGATCCACCAGCACCCGTATGCGTCCGTCGGCCACGCGGGCCACGATGTCGCGCAACTGTGCCGCATCGGGCTTCACGATGAACCAGTACGCTTCGATACCCTTGGTCGCGGCGCGCTCCGGTGAGGGCGCGTCCCCAGCTTCGCCGGAGATCGTCACCAGCCGTCCGCCTCGCGGCAGGAACGACCAACTGCGTTCCAGCAGGTCGCGGCCTACAGTGTCGAAGATCACATCCACCGGGCCCGCCACGTCCTCGAAGCGCTGCGCATCGGTGTCGATCGCCTGCGCGGCACCCAGCTCCCGGCAAAGAGCGGCGGCCTCTTCACCACGGGCCGTCGCGACGACGCGTGCGCCTGCGTCCTTCGCAATCTGGATGGCGAACGTACCGACCGCCCCCGCACCGCCATGCACGAGCACGGTTTCTCCCGACTTCAGCTTCGCGTGATCGAAGAGCGCCTGCCAGGCGGTCAACGCGCCGATGGGAAGCGTGCATGCATCGGCGGCGCTCACACCCTCGGGAATCCGTGCGATCTCGTCCGGTAGCACGACGGCCTGCTCCGCCGCGGCGCCGTTCCGCCAGAAGTCGATCAAGCCGAAGACGCGGTCGCCCTTGGTGAAACCGGACGTCGCGGCGCCCGGTATCGCCACGCGACCCGCGAACTCGTGCCCGATGATGACCGGCAACGGTCGCGGCGATCCGTCGGGCAGTGGCTGGGCGCCATTCGTCACCCAGGTGGGCTCGGCGAACGTCAAGCCCACCGCCTCGACGTCGACGAGGATGCGATCCTCGCCCACCTGCGGGGCATCGGTGTCGCCGACGGTGATGGAGAGATCGCCAGAGGCGGCGTTGGTGATCCAGGCAGCTTTCATGGATGGGCTCCAGGCAGTGCCCCGTTCGTCAGGGCACTGACCATGTTCCCACTCGTCCGCCACGCGCTCTTGTATGGATAAGGCGTCGAGTCGCCGCCATCAAGGCGCCGCGTGCAGCGACGCCGCACGGGACTGCTTGTAGGTGAGGCGCAGTGCCGCCAGCAGGAAATAGAACCCACCGAACGCCGCGTAGGGTGCGAGCTGCGCAATCGTCGGGGCATGTCCGAAAGCCTGGATGGTCATGAGTACGCCCGCCAGCGCGGACTGCCCGCCACTGATCATCATGAAGGCTTGCCCGCCCAGCTTCCGGCGCCGAATGCCCACGAAGAGCTGGAACAATCCCGACAACAGGGCCCAGACGCCGAAGATCAGTACGCCGCCGGCGGTGCCACGGGTGGCGAGAGCGACGATGAGCGCGACGGCCGTCACCACGCTGACGAGGGCATTGAGGCGCTGCCCGGGATTCGCGCTCAAGCCACCGGACCGGCGCGCGTCCAGCAGGTTCGCGGCGGCGTCCCACGCGGGATAGAGCACCAGCAGGGTGCCCGTGACGGCGAGGGGGAGATCGAGACGGGACAGACCGACCACCAGCCCCACCCAGACAAAGGCCACCGCGGCGCGGAGGAAATAGAAACGCTGCAGGAAGTTCATGTGCTGACTCTCGCCGAAAAGGGAAAGTCATCCTACTAGTAGGTAGATTTAATAGTCAAGAAGATTACTTCGTGGCGCCCTTTCATTGCCAGTGAAACCTACCTAATGGTAGGCTATACATATGAAAACGCGAGAAAAACTCCTCGACTCCGCCCGGTACCTGATCCAGACCCGTGGCTACAACGGCTTCAGCTACGCCGATCTGGCTGAGCAGGTGGAGGTGCGCAAGGCGAGCATCCACCATCACTTCCCCACGAAGGCGGACCTGGCACGAGCGGTCGTCGAGCAATCCAGGGCGGTGATCACGGAACAGACGAGGCAGCTGGAAGCCAGCGTTTTCGATCCCGTGCGGCAGTTGCAGTTCTATACGGGATATTGGGAAAAGTGCATCGCCGACGCGTCGGCGCCCTTCTGCGTCGCCGGCATGCTGGCCAGCGAACTGCCGTCGTTGCCGGAAGACGTCGCGGCATGTGTTCGCGCCCACTTCGTCGACCTGTCGCGGTGGCTGGAAACCGTCCTCACTGCGGGTGCCCAGCTCGGCGTCTTCCATCTCAAGGGAGCAGCCAGTGCCGAAGCCGAGTCCTTCATGGCCACGGTCTATGGCGCGATGCTGATCGCGCGCGCGTACGGCAGCCCCGAGAAGTTCTCGCAGATCGTGCAAGCCGCATTCAGGCGGCTGCACGGGCCGGAATCGGCTGTCCAGCCGCAAGCCTGACCTACGCCGGTCGGTTCCCTGCCCGCCAGACCTTGACGGTCCGCCGAGGCGTAGGCCATTTTGCGATCATCGGATCGAAGATCGTGGCCACCTCCATGCGACGCGACATAGCCATCGTCGTTTTCCCGGGATTCCAGTTGCTCGATGCCGCGGGCCCCGTCGCTGTCTTCGAGATGGCCGAGCGCTTCCGGCCCGATAGCTATGCCATCCACGTGCTGGCTCCGGGTGGTGGCGTCGTGCGGAGTTCGTCTGGCGTTTGTCTCACGGCTGCGCCGATCGAGCAGGCCTGTTTCGATACGGTCATCGTGTCCGGCGGCACGTTGGCGCAGGTCGAGGCAGGCCACCTCGACATCGCCGCCCTGCTCGACAGCGACGCGTGGCGCCGGGCGGCCGGTGTCTGCTCGGGCGCCTTCTTCCTCGCGCAGGCGGGATTGCTCGACGACCGCCTGGCCACCACGCACTGGGCGGCCGCGGACCGCTTTCGAGAGCTGTATCCGAAAGTGCGGCTCGATGCCGACCGCATGTTCGTCAGGGACGGCAAGCTGTGGACTTCCGCGGGGATATCCGCCGGCATCGACCTGGCCCTCGCGCTCGTCGAAGACGACCTCGGGCCGGGCATCGCACGGCGCACCGCGCAGCAGCTGGTCGTGCACCAGCGCCGCCACGTGGGCCAGTCGCAGTACTCCGTGCTCGTTGAACAAGGTGGAAAAACAGGGCGGTTTGGCGAACTCATCGGTTGGATGCGCGCGCAGATCGCCGAGCCGATGACGATCGAGCGCCTCGCCGAACGGGCCGCGATGAGTCCGCGCAACTTCGCCCGGGCGTTCGTGGCCGAGATCGGCGCCACGCCCGCGAAGGTAGTGGAAGGCCTGCGCCTGGAAGCCGCGCGCGTCGCGGTGGAAACCAGCCATCTGCACCTCGACCACATCGCCGAGTCGACCGGTTTCGGCGATGCCACGCGCATGCGGCGTGCCTTCGTGCGCGCCTTCGGCACCTCGCCGCAATCGCTGCGGCGCAGCGCGGGCGCCTGATCGCCGGCTGGCGGTTTTTGTCCGGAATTTGTCCTTGCCGCTCGTGTCGGGGGCGCCCTAAAACTACGCCGACGCTTCGCACCCACCATCGACGAGGATTCGCATGCGCCCGCTCCCATTCGTTTCGGCCTGTCTCGCGTGCCTGCTGGCTGCCGGGCCGTCGCTCGCGGCAACGAACGTTCCGACCACCCGGCTCGACCACGTATTGCTCTGGGGCCGGAACATCGACGAGGCCACGTCGGTCATGGCGGTCAAGCTCGGATTCCAGGTGCGACCGGGCCGGGATCCCGGCGGCGTGGCCAATCGTTACATTCGCTTCGCGGATACCAGCTTCATCGAATTGCTCGGCGTCACCCGGCCCGACCCGACGTTCGATCCCGGCATGAAGGAGGACCGGCAGGCGCTCAAGGAAGAACCGGGGGCGCGCACGTTCGGTTTCCGCTCGTCGTCGCTCGATACGATCCGCAGTTCGCTCGCGGCGCTGCACTACGCCGTAACGCCTTTCTTCACCGGACCGGATACCGCGAAACCCGGCTGGCGCCTGTTCGCCTTCGAGTTCGACCATCCGCCGCTTTCCAGCAATACCTTCTTCATCGACTACGCCAACGACTACCGCCCGGACCAGTTCGATCCCTCGAATGAAGGCGACTACCGCATCACGCGAGAGCATCCGAACGGCACGCGCGCACTCTCTTCGATCTGGCTGCTGTCGAACGACGCGGAGGCGGATCGTGCGCAACTGGAGAAGATGGGTTTCGGTCACGCGACGCCCGTGACGTTGCCCGAAGTCGGTGCGAAGGGATTCTGCGTGCCTGTCGGCGCAACTGCGTTGCTGGCCCTCGAACCTGCGGGTCCGGGCCTCGCGCGGCAGACGATGGTGGGAGGCCCGCGCATCCTCGGCGTGAGCTTTGCGGTCGCCGACCTCGGTCGCGCGCAACGCTGGGTCGAGCGCGGATACGAACAGAAACTACCGACCTACCGCGGTGTCTCGGGCCAGTCCTTCCTGGCGCCAACACAGCAAGATCTCGGCCTGTCCATCGAATTCCACTCGATGGAACAGGGCCGCTCCCCCTGCCCCGGTGGCGGCCCCATGTAAGGGCCGCTACAGCAGGTGGCCAACTAGCCCCCTGGCAGTTCCGCATCGAGGAAAGCGAATACATCGGCCCACTGAGCCGCCTCGGAGCCGAGTGAAGCCTGGATACCGTGGCCCGCGTCGGCGTCGGTACGTATCCAGATAGGCTTTCCGCTCGTGTTCGCCGCGCGGGCTTTCGCCACGAACTTGCCCGTCTGCCAAGGCACCACGCGGCCGTCGTTGAGACCGACGAGCAGCAGCATCGCCGGAAATTTCGTATGCGGCTTGATCTGCTGGTAAGGATCGCTGGCGAGGATCGCCGGGAAATCCGAAGCCTTGCGGGGGTCGCCCATTTCGCCGATCTGGTTGGCACCGTTGGGAGCGTGCATCAGCCGCACCGGATTGAGCACGGGAACGAGAATGATGGCCGCGCCGAACCGCTGGGGATACGCCGTTACCGCGCCGCCCACGAGCAGTCCGCCGGCACTCCCCGAGACGAGGGCGGTGCGCTCGGGGCGGCTGTAGCCGAGTTCGGCCAGGCGGTCGACGGAGGCGATGAAATCCTCCACGGCCTTGTGCTTGTTGGCGCCCTTGCCAGCCAGATGCCAGGCGTCGCCCTTTTCCCCGCCGCCGCGCACATGGGCATACGCGAAGATGTTGCCCTGCTTTACCCATTCCATCCTTACGGGCTTGAACGACGGCTGCAACGTGAGGCCGTAGCTGCCGTAACCGAACACGATCGCGCGATGGTTGCCGTCGAGCTTCGCATCCTTGCGGTGGAGGATCGTCAGTGGGATACGCGTGCCGTCCTTGCTGACCATCTCGGTCTCGGTCACCTCCACCATGCTGTAGTCGGCTGGGCTTGCCTCGTCCTGCCCAAGGCTCGTCATGCTGCGTGTCGCGGGGTCGTATCGCCATGCTTTCGGTGGCGTCGTCCAACCACGCAGTTCCAGGAGGAAGCCGTCTTCCCGGTCGTTCGTGCGCAGTAGTGACGCCGTGCCCGGCATGGGCATCGCCACCGTCTCTGCCTTACCCGTGCCGTAATCGATGCGACGGACGCCGTCGATGCCGTTGACCGACACCTTCAGGTAAAGCGCATCGCGTGCGGCCGAAAGCGTCACGGCATCGGCCAGGGTCAAACCCACGATGATCTCGTCGTCCTTGAGCTGGACAACCGGCCTCCCATCGCGAAGCGAGACGTCCGGCTTCGACAGGTCGAGCGAGAGCAACTGGCCGTTCGAATGTTCCTTGCTGGAGATGATGTAGAGCGTGTCGCCGTGGATCGCGGCGCCCACGATCTTGTCCTCGGGTCGCGCGATGCACCGCCAATGGGCGGACGGCTTCACGACGTCGGCGGCGAGCGCGACGCAATACGTGCCCTCGTTCTGCGCGCCCGTGGCCGAACCCAGCGCCCAGCGGGACCCGGCCGGGAACTCGACGATGGGAAAGCGATTGCTGGGAATCGGAAATGTCGGATTGGCGCCTTCGCCCTTGCCGGCGCGAAGAAGCATGGTGTCCCGGGCCGCAGGCTGGCCAAGCATGTGCACGCGCAGCCTCATGTCCTGCAGCGGGTCGCCGTCCGTTCGCTCGTTGGGCGGTGCCATCTGCGTATAGGTGAAGCCTGTGCCGTCGGGCAGCCAGTGAGCCTCGAACTCGCCCCACACGGGTTCCACGCTGTCGCCTGACGGCTTGCCGGTCTTCACGTCGAGTATGTCCACCTGCGTCAGTTCATTGCCGCCACGGTCCACGTTGACGGCAACCTTGCTGCCATCGGGAGAAAGCGCGTAGTTCGTGATGGAAGGCGTGCCGCTGTCGCGCTTCAGGGTGGCGGGATCGAGAAGCACGCGCTCGCTGCCATCCGCCTCGCGCACCATCAGGGTTCCCGTTCCCTGTACGGACTCCCGGATGAAAAGCATACGGCCGCCGGCAATACGCTGCATGCGGTGGATGACGGCAGTGAGGCTCGTCGCCTTCAGCGTCTTCCGCCAGCCGTCGAGCGTCGGAAGGGCGTCCAGCTTCGCGCGGGTGAAGTTTCCCTCCGCGACAAGCCACTGCTGGAATTCCGCATTGTGCTCGCCCTCCATCCACCGGTAGGGATCGTGCACCGTGATGCCGAAAAGGTTTTCCACCACGTCGGCGCTTCGTGGCGCTGGCGGCGCGCTTTGCGCAGCGGCGGAAGCGATCGTGGAACCTGCCGCGATCGCGGCGACCGCCAGACGAGTACAGACCCTGGCCAACCGACACATGACGTGATCCTCCCTAGTCGCGTAATGGCGGGGCCGTGGTATGGTCGAGCCCCCAAGCGACCTCAGACGCTATCACCATCGACGGCTCCTTGTGAGTGCCACATTTCATGCCGAATCCATCCACGCCTCTCGCCCTTCCTGAAACGCCCGAGCGCGTGCTGCGCTTCTGGCGCGACGCCGGCTACGACCGCTGGTTCGGTCACGACGCGGCATTCGACGTCCTCTTTCGCGAGCACTTCCTGGGAGCGCACATGGCAGCCGCCCGCGGCGAACTCGATGCATGGCTCGAGAGTGCCGCCGGGTGCCTCGCGCTGCTGATCCTGCTCGACCAGTTTCCGCGCAACGCGTTCCGCGGCACGGCGCATATGTACGCCACTGATCCTCTCGCGCGCTCCGTCGCGCGGCACATGCGCGAGCGCGGATACGACCAGGGTTTCGATGCGGACATGCGCGCCTTCTGCTACATGCCGTTCGAACACTCGGAAGACATGCACGACCAGGAGCTCTCGGTCGAGCTGTTCAAGCCGCTGGGCGGGGCGTATCCCGCCTACGCCGAAACGCACCACGACATCGTCCGGCGCTTCGGACGCTTTCCGCACAGGAATCGTCAGCTCGGACGCGGCACCACGCCGGAAGAACAGCGGTACCTCGACGAAGGCGGCTTCGCGGGCTGACACGGCGCGACGTATGAATTTGCGAAAGCGCGACGTTCACACTTGCGCGATCCGCTGCGGCTCAGCATAGGCGGCCCGACCATCGACGGAGCCCGTGATGAGCAAGACAGTGGGAGATTTCCTCCTCGAACGCCTGAGCGAGTGGAACGTCCGCCGCATCTATGGATACCCCGGCGACGGCATCAACGGCATCATGGGCGCGATGGGCCGCGCGGCGGAGCGCTTCGACTACATCCGCGTGCGGCACGAGGAAATGGCGGCCTTCATGGCTGGCGGCCACGCGAAGTTTACGGGTGAGGTTGGCGTCTGCCTGGCAACGTCGGGGCCGGGTGCCATCCACCTGCTCAATGGCCTCTACGACGCGAAAATGGACCACGTGCCGGTGGTCGCCATCGTCGGGCAGCAGGCGCGTTCCGCCCTGGGCAGCGACTACCAGCAGGAAGTCGACCTGCATGTCCTCTTCAAGGACGTGTGCAGCTACGTCGAAACGGTGGTCAGTCCGGCCCAGATGCGCCACGTGGTGGACCGTGCCTTCCGCATCGCCAAGGCCGAGCGCGCGGTCACCTGCATCATCGTCCCGAACGATCTCCAGGAGATGCCCGCGGTGCCCAGCCCGCCGCGCGCGCATGGCAACGTCTATTCGGGCGTGGGCGAAGCCTCGCCGCGTCCGTTCCCGTCCGATGCCGAGCTGCAACAGGCGGCCGATGTGCTCAATGCCGGGTCGCGGCCCGCGATCCTCATCGGTGCCGGGGCCCTCGGCGCGGGCAAGGAAGTGACGCTCGTCGCCGAAAAACTGCAGGCGGGCGTGGCCAAGGCGCTGCTTGGCAAGGCAGCCCTGGCCGACGACCTGCCCTTCGTCACCGGCTCGATCGGCCTGTTGGGCACGAAGCCGAGCTGGGAGATGATGGATCACTGCGACACCCTGCTCATGATCGGCACCACGTTCCCGTATTCGGAATTCCTGCCGGAAGACGGCAAGGCGCGGGCTGTGCAGATCGACATCTCGCCGCGCAACGTATCGATGCGCTATCCCACGGAAGTGAACCTCATCGGCGACAGCGCGGCGGTGCTGCAAAAGCTGTTGCCGCTCCTGAAGCAGCAGACCGACAACGAATGGCGCGAGCGCATCGAGGTGAACGTCCGCAAGTGGTGGCGGACACTTGAACTCAAGGCCATGCAGCCCGCGTCGCCGATCAACCCGCAGCGCGTCTTCTGGGAATTGTCGTCCGCCCTTCCCGACCGCACGATCGTCACGGGCGACAGCGGTTCGCATACGAACTGGTTCGCGCGCGACATGAAGCTGCGCGACGGGATGATGGCGTCCGTATCCGGCAAGCTCGCCACCATGGGCAGCGGTGTGCCCTATGCCATTGCGGCAAAGATGGCGCATCCGGACCGCCACGTGCTCGCCGTGGTCGGCGACGGTGCCATGCAGATGAATGGCAACGCCGAACTCGTCACCGTGAAGCAATACTGGAAACGCTGGTCCAATCCTAACTTCGTCGTCATGGTCCTGGTGAACAACGACCTGAACCAGGTGACCTGGGAGCAGCGTGCCCTTGCCGGCGATCCGAAGTTCGCCGCCGCACAGGACGTCGAGCCGTTTCCCTATGCACGCTACGGCGAGATGCTCGGCTTCAAGGGCATTCGCGTCGAACGTCCCGAGGATATCCTCGACGCATGGCGGGAAGCGTTCAGTGCGCCATGCCCGGTGGTCATCGAATTCGTCACCGATCCCGACGTACCGCCGTTGCCGCCGCACATCACGTTCGCCCAGGCGAAGGCGTTCATGTCGTCGCTGGCGAAACGCGATCCCGACGCACCGGGGATGATTCGTCAGGCGCTGCGCGAGATCTGGGCCGGACTCGGCGCGTGAAGCGCCGCAACCACGTTCCCTCGACATCCATTGCGCGAGCATGAGCGACGCGGTCGCGCAGAATGTGGTTCAGGAATTCGCCGATGAAGATCGCCCAGGTCGCCCCACTCCATGAAGCCGTGCCGCCAAAACTGTACGGCGGCACCGAGCGTGTCGTGTCCCACCTCACCGAGGCACTGGTCGCGCAAGGCCACGACGTCACTCTTTTCGCCGCGGCCGATGCCCTCACCCACGCGGTGCTCGCACCATGCCGCGAGCGCGCGCTGCGCCTCGATCCCGTGCCGCTGAAGTCGGACCTCGCTGCGCACCTGAACATGCTGCACGACCTCCGCGAGCGCGCGCATGAGTTCGACGTGATCCATTTCCATACCGACCTCCTGCACTTCCCGCTGTTCGAGCCGGTCGCGGGCCGCACGGTCACCACGCTGCACGGCAGGCTCGACATGGACGACCTTCCGCAGGCTTACCGGCGCTGGCATCGCTTTCCGCTCGTGTCGATCTCCCAGTCGCAACGGGCTCCCATGCCCTTCGCCAATTGGGTGGGCAACGTTCCGCATGGGCTCGATCCCGCGGCGTATCGTGTTCCCGTGCGCCCCCGCGGCGACTACCTTGCGTTTCTTGGCCGCATCTCGCCGGAAAAGCGCCCGGACCGCGCCATTGCCATCGCACGCGCCGCCGGCTTGCCGTTGCGTATCGCCGCGAAAGTAGACGCCGCCGACAAGGAATACTTCGAGCAGACGATTCGCCCCCTGCTCGGTGAAGGCGTGGAATTCGTGGGCGAAATCGGCGATGACGACAAGGCCGACTTCCTTGGCCACGCGCGAGCGCTTCTTTTTCCGATCGATTGGCCCGAGCCATTCGGGCTGGTGATGATAGAAGCCATGGCCTGCGGACTTCCCGTCGTGGCCTGGAACAACGGCTCGGTACCCGAAGTCGTCGACGACGGCGTGACCGGCTTCATCGTGGAGGATCTCGCGACTGCCGTGGACGCCGTCACGCGCGCTGGCGAACTGGACCGCCGTCTCATCCGGCAGGTGTTCGAGCGCCGCTTCACCGCACAGGCCATGGCACGAGCGTACGTCGCCATCTACGAATCGCTTTGCCCGCCCCGGGACGCGCACCAGGGCGCGCAGTTCGGGAGTCCCTGAGGTGGACATGCCGGACGAATCCCCCAGCCTGCTCGATCCCCAGTTCGAAGCCCAGGCGACCATTTCCCAGTTCGCGCTGAAGGAAGGCGACAGTTTCCTCGTGGCCGATGCGCACGGCAATGTCACCGGCGCCGGCGACGGGTTCTTCCGCAACGACACGCGCGTGCTCTCGTCGTTCGTGCTCACCCTCGGGGGCACCCGGCCGTCGTTGCTGTCGAGCGGTGTCAGCCAGGACAACCTGTATTTCACCGCGCACCTCACGAACCAGCCGTTGCCGTCGCTCGGTTCGCCCACGCCGCAAGGTGTGGTCCATGTGGAACGAAAGCGGTTCCTCTCCGAAGGTCGCATCTTCGAGTTCATCCGCCTGGTGAACTACAGCGACGTCATCACGCGTATGCCCTTGCGGCTCCGCTTCGGCGCGGATTTCCGGGACATGTTCGAAGTGCGCGGCGAAAGGCGCGCGCGGCGAGGAGTGTTCCACGATCCGCTGGTCGTCATGCGTGGCGTCGAGTACGGCTACGAGGGCCTGGACGGCGTGCTGAGGCGCGTCGCCATTTCCTTTTCCGAGACGCCGAACGAACTCGAGGCCGGCCAGGCCACGTTCCAGGTGGAGCTTGCCGCGCGCGCCGATTGGGTGCTTTACCTCGAAATCGGCCCGGAGGCGGCTGAACCTTCCCGTGCCCGCTACCGGCAAACCGCGGCGCGGGCGTGGCGCCACCTGCGCCTGCGGCGGCAACGCGGTGCATGGACGACGGCATCGGGCCGGCTGTTCCAGTCATGGCTGGACAAGTCGCACGCCGACCTTGCCCTTCTCACCACCGATCTTCCGACGGGGCCGTATCCGTATGCGGGCATCCCGTGGTTCTCCACGCCCTTCGGTCGCGACGCCATCGTCACCTCGTTGCAGACGCTATGGCTCGATCCCGGCCTGGCGCGTGGCGTGTTGTCGTTCCTCGCCGAGCATCAGGCGCGCGAGACGTCCACGTTTCGCGACTCGCAGCCCGGCAAGATCATGCACGAGACGCGCAAGGGCGAGATGGCGTCCGTCGACGAAGTGCCGTTCAGCCGTTACTACGGCGGCGTGGACACCACGCCCTTGTTCGTCATGCTCGCCGGCGCCTACGCGCGCCGCACGGGCGACAGGTCGTTCATCGACGAGCGTTGGCCGTCGCTCCTTTCGGCCGCCGCATGGATCGAGACGACGGCCGCGCTCCATCCGCATGGGCTTATCGCGTACGAGCGCGGCGAAAGCAGCGGCCTGGCGAACCAGGGGTGGAAGGACAGCAACGACTCCGTATTCCACGAGGACGGCAGCAGTGCCGAAGGCCCCATCGCGCTGGTCGAGGTGCAGGGCTATGCCTATCGCGCCTACCGCGACATGGCGGAGATGGCCGAGTGGCGTGGCGAGAGCGGGGCCGCCGAGCACTGGCGCCGGCTTGCGAAGAAATTGCGCGATGCCATCGAGCAGCTGTTCTGGATCGAGGACATGAAGTACTACGCCCTCGCGCTGGACGGACGCCAGCAGCCTTGCCGGGTGCGGAGCTCGAACCCGGGCCATCTCCTCTACACCGGCGCGGTGCGCAAGCAGCGAGCCGCCGCCGTCACGAGACAACTTGTTTCCGGGGCGCTGAGCAGTGGCTGGGGTGTGCGCACGCTGGCCGTGGAGGCTGCACGGTTCAACCCGATGTCCTACCACAACGGATCGGTGTGGCCGCACGACGTGGCGTTGTGTGCGGCGGGCATGTCCCGCTACGGCGATCGGGTGAACGTCATGCGCATCCTCTCGAACATGTTCGAGGCGTCGGTCCACTTCGGCATGCGCTTGCCCGAACTGTTCTGCGGTTTCGAACGCGCGGTGGGCGAGGCGCCCATCGCCTACCCGGTCGCGTGCCTGCCCCAGGCCTGGGCGGCCGGCAGCGTGTTCATGCTGTTGCAGGCGTGCCTGGGCTTGCAGATCGACGGTAAGCGGCACCGCCTGCTTGTGGAGCGTCCCAGTCTTCCGCTGGGCGTCGATCACCTGCGGATCCGGAAACTGCCGATCGGCTCCCGAACCATCGACCTCGACTTCCACAGGGTGAACGGCCAGGTGGTCGCTTCCGTCGAGCGGCAGGCCGGTGCCGAGGGCGTGACGGTGGACGTGCGCGTGTAGGGCGGTGACTAGGCAGAAGCTCGGTGAATGCCTCATAATGCGAGCGGTTCGCATTTGCATTCGCATCCGGGCACCGCCCACTGGACATTCCATGGCTTCCAAGCCACGTCGTACCCCTTCCCTTTCCCAGGCCATCCGTTTCGCGCTGGCCGGCACATGGCTCATGGCGGCCTCGGCGCATGCCGGCGAAGCCACCGTGGCGCCCGACCCGCAACAGAAGGCTCGCGACAACAGCACCACGCTGTCCGGCGTGCAGGTGGACGCCAACGTGGCGGCGCCCACCGCCGAGTATGCCGGTGGCCAGGTGGCTCGCGGCGGACGCTTCGGCGTCCTGGGCAACCAGGACGCGATGAACGTGCCCTTCGCTATCGCCAGCTATACCGACACCCTCATCCGCAACCAGCAGGCCCGCAGCCTGGGCGACGTGGTCTCCAACGATCCTGCGGTGCGCACCGGGTTCGGCTTCGGCAATTTTTCGCAGACCTTCACCATCCGCGGTTTCCAGGTCTACAGCGACGACATCGCCTTCGACGGCCTCTACGGCCTGCTGCCCCGCCAGCTCCTGGCCCCCGAACTGATCAGCCGGGTGGAGGTGTTCAAGGGAGCCAGTGCGTTCCTCAACGGCATCAGTCCTGGGGGCTCGGGCGTGGGCGGAAGCATCAATATCGCGCCCAAGCGCGCGGAAGCCACGCCCGTCACGCGCGTGGGCCTCGATTGGGGCAGCGACAGCCAGGTGGGTGGCAGTGTCGACATCGGTCGCCGCTTCGGAGCGAACGATGCCTTCGGCATTCGCGTGAACGCGGTCCATCGCGACGGCAACACGGCGATCGACGGCGAGCAACGCCGCGTGACCGCCGCTTCCATCGCCTTCGATTATCGGGGAGACAACCTGCGCGTGACCACCGACGTGGGTTACCAGAAGCAGGTGATCACCGGCGGTCGTGCCGTCGTATACACCACGGGCATCACGTCGGTGCCCCGCGCTCCCTCGGCAAAGACCAACTATGCGCAGCCGTGGTCCAACTCCTCGCTGGAAGACACCTTCGGCGTGGTGCGTGCCGAATACGACTTCGCGCCCTGGCTCACCGGCTACGTGGCGGCAGGCGCGCATCATGGCAACGAGTTCGGCGACTACGTCAGCCCGTCCCTGCTCGACCGTGCCGGCAACGCCACCGAAACCCGCTTCACGGTGCCTTACATCGCGGACACGGCTACGGGCGAAGCAGGATTCAACGCCTTCTTCGACACGGGTGCTGTGAGCCATCGCGTCAACGTGGGCTTCTCCGCCCTCACCTTCCGCAAGAAAGCGGCCTATGCGGGTTCGCTGGACCCGATCCGCACCAACCTCTACGCACCGTCGTACGTTGCCGTTCCGGACTTCGCGTACAACGTCGGCCCCATCAGCGATCCGGGCATCACCGGCCGCACCCAGCTGCGCAGCGTGGCGGTGTCCGACACGCTCGGCCTGCTGGACGGAAGCCTCGAGGTAACCTTGGGCGCGCGCCGCCAGAAGCTGCACACGCTGGGATACAACTATGCGGTAAACGGCGTGGACGGAGCGAAGAACTCGGAATACGAGCGCTACGCCACCAGTCCGGTCGTCGGTGTGAACTATCGTTTTGCCGATCAGTGGTCGGTGTACGCCAACCACATCGAGGCGCTGACGCAGGGCGACCAGGCCCCGGCCACGTTCAACAATCTCCCGGTGACCAATGCCGGGCAAGTCTTCGCGCCTTACAAATCGAAGCAGAACGAAATCGGCGTGAAGTGGGATGCCGGCACCATCGGCAGCGCGCTTGCCCTGTACCAGATCAAGCAGCCCAGCGCCTATGTGGATGCCTCGAACACGTATGTCGTGGACGGGGAACAGCGCAACCGCGGCATCGAATGGAGCTTCTTCGGCCAGCCGGTGCAAGGCGTACGCGTTCTCGGTGGCGTGAACTACATCCGCCCGGAACTGGTGAAAACGCAGGCCGGTGTCAACGACGGCAACGACGCGATCGGCGTGCCGCGCTTCCAGGCGAACGCCGGCGTGGAATGGGACATCCCCCATTCGCCCGACATCACCCTGAGCGCGCGTGCGGTGCGGACGGGCCATCAGTACCTGGACGCCGCGAACGACCTGAAGGTGCCGGCGTGGACCACGTACGACATCGGCGCACGAACGACCACGCACCTGGAAGGCGTGCCGGTGACGTTCCGGCTCACGGTGCAGAACGTGGCGAACAAGGGCTATTGGGCCTCGGCGAACGGCGGGTACCTGACGCAGGGCACGCCCCGCACGTTCTACGTGTCGGCGTCGTTCGACCTTTGACGAGTGCGGGCGACGGCGCGATGGCTTACTGCGGGTCGCCGCCTCCGATGGCTTTGCATACGGCCACATAGCGGACAGCGACCTGCGCGTCGCTGTCCGCTTTGTCGCTCCGTGCGGCAAGCAGGGTCCGCTGTGCGTCCAGGGCGTCGATATAGCTCGATTCACCGTTCCGGTAACGTGCGTCGGCCAGTGTGTCGGCATCTTTCGCAAGGCGTTCGCGCTCGGCGAGCCGTTCGTTGCGCTGCCGCTCCGCGGTGTAGGCGTTGAGCGCCGCGTCGATGTCCGTCCACGCCTGGAGTACGGCCTTCTGGTATGCGACGGCCGCCTCCTGCTGCTCCAGCGTGCGGAGCCTTACCACGCTCCGCCGCCGGCCCATGTCGAAGACCGGCAGGTCAAGGCGCGGTCCGATCGACCACCGGCGGCTGCCCCAGTCCCCGAAGTCGTCGGTGTGCAGGGATTCGAATGCGAATCCCGCGCCCAGCGTGATGCGTGGATAGAAGTCGGCAACGGCGACGCCGATGTTGGCCGTGGCGGCGTGCAGGCGCGCTTCGGCCTGCCGGATGTCCGGCCTTCGTCGCGCCACATCGGACGGCAGCCCAAGCGCGAGATCGGGCATGCCACGCGTGGCCTCGTTGCTTCCGCTGCCCGCAAGCACGGCCTGGAGGCTGCCGGGCGGTTGCCCCAGCAGCAGCGACAACTGGTCGACCGCATCGGCTTCGCGTTCCAGCAACGGGGGCAGCCGGGACGTGAGGTCGGCCAGCAGTTCGCGTTGCCGTGTGGCGTCGAGATCGCTGGCCATGCCGCCATCGGCCCTCGCCTTCATCAGGCCGAACCGCTCGCTCGCGGCGTCGATATCCTGCCGCGCCAGGGCGGCCCGCCGTTGCAGGCCACGCCATTCGAAGTAGCGCCGGGCGACTTCAGCGGCCACATCGAGACGCGCGCCATCGAACAAGGCGCCGGCTTCGTTCACCTGCGCATCCGCGGCTTCCACCGAGCGGCGCACACGGCCCCAGAAGTCCGGTTCCCACGACGCGTCGAACCCCGCCTCATAGACGTCGAAAGGCTGGCTCAGGAGCTTGAGCAGCGACGCGCGTTGCTCCGCCGGGGCCAGCACGTCGATCGTGCGGCTCGTGGCACCGTTCTCGCTGGGCCGCTGCCGCTGGGCGCTGGCGGACAGCCCCACCTGCGGCCCCCACGATGCCGATGCCGCGCGCCTGCGTTCGCGACTCTGGGCGAACCGCAGTGCCGCGGTTCGCAGGTCGGGGCTGGCCGAGGCGGCGCGTGCTTCCAGTTCGTCCAGCACGGGATCGCCGAAGGCCTTCCACCATTCGCCGGAGGGTTGCGCGGCGCCCGAGAGCGACGGATCGTGCAGCGACGCATCGCCCGCGCGCGCGACCGACCAGGTCGCCGGCGCATCCGGTCGCGGTGCCTGGAAGTCGGGCCCGACCGCGCAGCCCGCCAGCATGCAGACGGCTAAGACAGGAAGGGTTGGGACGAGGAACATGCGCATGGGTCGCACCCGATCAGACGAGCCGGTTTCGGAAGAGCCATGCCGCGAGCGGCAAGGTGACGATGGCGATGGCGAGCAAGGGAAGGATGTCGCCGAGCACGGTGCCGAGGCCGACGCCTTCGAGGTACACACGCTGCACCATGTGGATGGCGTAGCGGGCGGGGTCGACCGTCGTCAGCCACTGCATCGCGACGGGCATGTTGGCGATGGGCGTGGTCATGCCGGACAGGAGCACCAGCGGCATCATCAGCACGAAGGTATAGAGCATCGCCTGCTGCATGTTTGCGGCCATGGCGGAGATCGCGAGCCCGATGCCCACGCAGGCCACCATGAACACGAGCAGCACCACGTAAAATGTAAAGAGCGATCCGGCCATGGGAATCCGGAACCACAACGTGGCGATCAGCAGCACCAGGCTGGCCTGCACGAGGCCCACGACGATGGACGGCACGGACTTGCCGATCATGATCTCCACCGGCGTGCATGGCGTGACCAACAGTTGGTCGAAGGTGCCCTGCTCGCGCTCGCGCGCCACGGACAGCGCGGTGAGCATGAGCGTCTGCAGCATGCTCAGGATCGCGATCATCGCGGTCATCATGAACCAGCGCGTTTCCAGGTTCGGGTTGTACCAGCTGCGTATGTCCAGGGTCATCGGCACGGTTCCACCGCCGTGTTCCATTCGCCAGTCCGCGTTGAAGCGCGCCACGATCGCGCCGAGGTAGCCCGCCGCGGTGCCCGCCGTGGTCGAATTGCGCGCGTCGAGGATGAGTTGCACCGGCGTGGTCTCGCCTGCCTCCAGCCGCTGTTCGAACCGTGGCGGGATCGCCACCACGAACAGCGCGTCGCCGGCATTCACGATCGGCGCGATGTCGTGCTCGTTGCGCAACGTGGCCACACGCTGGAACACGCCCGAACTCTCGATCCTCGCCACGAGCCGCGTCGCCGCCCGCCCGTGGTCGTGGTCCAGCAACGCGTAGGGCGCCTGGCGCAGGTCCAGCGTGGCCGCGTAACCGAACATCAGCGACTGCACCAGCACCGGCGCGAACAGCACGACACGGCTGGAGGGATCCTTGAGGATCACCGTGAGCTCCTTGCGGCACAGGTTCGCCACGCGATACAGGAAGGCAAGCAGGCCGTTCATCCCACGCGTTTCCGTGTCTTCACGCGGGCCGCACCGAGCAGCACCACCGCGTAGCCGATCAGGATGGCGCAGTTCTTCAGCACCATCGGCCAGAGGTTGCCGGCCAGGAACAGGCTCTTCAGGGTTTCCAGGAAATACGTGGCGGGGAGCACACGCCCCACGCCCTGCACTAGCAACGGCATGTTGCGCAGGTCGTAGATGAAGCCGGAAAGCATGAGCGCCGGCATGAAGCTTGCGATGAGCGCCACCTGGCTGGCGGTGAACTGGTTCTTCGTCACCGCCGAAATCAGCAGCCCGACACCCAGCGCCACGATGAGGTAGAACACGGAAACGACGAGGATCAGCAGCAGCGAGCCCTCGAGCGGCACGTGGAACAGGAACCTGGCGGCCAAGAGGCACATGGCGAGGCCGATCAAACCCACGCCGAAGTAAGGGATGATCTTCGCCAGCAGGATCTCGAACGGCCGCACCGGCGTCACGAACAGGGCCTCCAGCGTACCGCGCTCCCACTCGCGGGCCATGACGAGCGCCGTGAGGAACGCACCCACCAGCGTGGTGATGAGGACGATGAGCCCTGGAACGAGGAACCACGTACTGGTATTCGCTTCGTTGAACCACAGGCGCTGGTCCAGCCGTACCGCGCCGATCGAACCGCTACCCGCACCGTCGGGCTGCAGCGCCGACTGCACGTATCCCTGCACGATGCGCGCGGTGTTGGCGTCGGCGCCGTGCAGGATGAGCTGGACGTGCGCATCGCCCAGGGAAAGCCGGCGCGTGAAGTCCGACGGAATGCGCAGTATCCCGTTGACCTTCCGGTCCAGCATCAACCGCTCGGCCCGGTGCATGTCGTGGACCGGCACCGGATCGAGGTAAGGCGACAGGCGCATGCCCGCGACGAGGTCGTTGGCCGTGGGCGAGGTGTCTTCCATCACCACGGCCAGGGGAGCGTTCTTCACATCGAAGGAAAGCCCGTAGCCGAAGATCAGGATCAGCACCACCGGCAGCGCGATGCCCATCATCAGGTTGCTGCGGTCGCGCAGCAGCTGCTTGACCTCCTTGCGCACAAGCGCCACCAGCCGCCGGAAGAAAGCGCTGCGCCGTTCTGGCCGGGCCTCGCTCATGCAGCTTCCCTCCCCTCGCCGCCGGCATCCTTGCGGGACTGCCGCACGATGGCGATGAAGGCGTGCTCCATGTCGAGCGGATGGTCGGCATCTTCCCCGGCCTGCCGCCGTATCTCGGCCGGCGTGCCGAGAGCCAGCACCTTGCCCGCGTCCTGGATCACCACTCTGTCGCAGTACTCCGCCTCTTCCATGAAGTGCGTGGTGACCACCACGGTGGTGCCACCCTCCGCCAGCGCGGTGATCCGCCGCCAGAACTCGCGTCGCGCGAGCGGGTCGGCACCGCTCGTCGGCTCGTCCAGGAACAGGATGTCAGGTTCGTGCAGCAGGCCCGTCGCCATCGCCAGGCGCTGCCTGAATCCTCCCGGCAGGAGGCCCGCCGACGAATGCGACACCTCGTCCAGTTCGAATTGCGCTTTCACGGCCCCCATGCGCTCGCGCAGGTGCGCGCCACGCAGGCCGTAGGCACCGCCGAAGAACGAGAGGTTCTCGTCGACCGACAGGTTGCCGTACAGCGCGAACTTCTGCGACACGTAGCCGATTTGCTGCCGCGCCCGCGCGCGTGCCTTGCGCAAGTCGTAGCCGGCGACACGTAGCGTTCCGGAGCTGGCGGGCAGCAGGCCGCAGAGCATGCGGAACGTGGTGGTCTTCCCGGCGCCGTTCGGCCCGAGCAGACCGAATATCTCGCCGCGCTCGACGGTGAAACTCGTGCGATCCACCGCCGTGAAGTCGCCGAAGCGGCGAACAAGATCCTTCACCTCGATGACCGTATGGTCGGCTTCAGCCGGTGGAGAGGCGGACGACGCCACCGAAGCGGCAGCCGAGAAATCACGGTGCACCTTCGCCCGCAGGGCGAGCATGACGCCGTCCTCGAGCGTCGGCGGAACGGCAACCGCTTCGGCCTGCCCCGCAAGCGTCGCAAGGCCGGCGTCGCCCTGCGCCGCGACGTCCTTCGCGCGCACCACGTGCACCTTGCCTCCGCGCGGCACGGCGTCCACGGTGTCGCGATCGTCCAGCAGCACGGCCTGGAGATGGCGAGCCGTTTCCCCTGCCGGGGGCGTCACGGCGAAGCAGAGCCCCGCGGCGGTCTCGCGAATGGACGCCGGCGTTCCGCCCGCAAGCACGCGGCCTTCATGGAGGATCGTCACGTGCGCGCAGCGCTCGGCCTCGTCCATGTACGATGTACTCACCAGCACACTCAGCTTCTCGTCGCGCACGAGCTGTTCGACGATGTCCCACAACTCTCGCCGCGACAGGGGATCCACGCCCACCGTGGGCTCGTCGAGCAACAGCAGTTCCGGCGAACGGACCAGCGTGCAGGCCAAGCCGAGCTTCTGTTTCATGCCTCCTGAGAGCTTTCCTGCCGGCCGTCCCGTGAAGCGGCCGAGGTCGGTCATCTCCATCAACCGCGCATACCGCTCCCGTCGTGCATCGCGAGCCACACCGTGCAGGTCGGCATACAGGTCGAGGTTCTCCTGCACGCTCAGGTCGTCGTACAGCCCGAACCGCTGCGGCATATAACTGATGCGGTCTTGCACGGCCTGCGGATCGCGGGCGGCATCGATGCCCAACACGGTCATGGTTCCCGCGTCCGCGACCATGAGGCCGGCGGCCAGGCGCAGGAGCGTCGTCTTCCCGGCGCCGTCCGGGCCGACGAGCGCGTTGATCGCCCCCGTCCGCACTTCGAGCGACACATCGTCCAGCGCCTGCACCTCACGGCTGCCCCTTGCCGCCGCGAAGCGCTTGCCGACGCCGCATGCGGCCAGGGCGGCGCCATCGCTCATGGCTTCGCGGCCACGGTACCGGGAAGCGTCACGGTCGCGGGCATGCCCAGGCGCAGACGATCGTCGGGATCGTCCACGTTTACGCGCACCTCGTACACGAGGCTCGTGCGCAGGTCTTCGGTTTCGACATTCTTCGGCGTGAACTCCGACACCGAGGCGATGTAACCGATGCGGCCCTCGATGGGACGATCGGGTGCGCTGTCGGTGGTGACACGCGCCGCCTGCCCCGGCTTGATCCGGCTGAGGTTCGCCTCCGTTACGTATGCGCGCACCCACTTCGGATGCAGCACCGCCAGCGCGTAGACCGGCCGCTGCGGCGATGCCATGTCGCCGGGTTCGAGCATGCGGCTGCGCACGACGGCGTCGATGGGCGCCTTCAACTGGGCGTCTTCCAGTTCCTGCCGCGCCACCGCGCTTTCCGCCACGGCGGCGTCCCGCTGCGCGCGTGCCTCGTCGATGTCTTCTTTTCTCGCACCGGCCACCGACAATTCGTGCGCCTTCCGCACGGCGTCGACCTTCGCGTCCGCGGCGCTGGCGGCGGCGACGGCCTGGTCGAGTTCCTCGCGGCTCACGGCGCGGCCTCTCGTGCCCTGGCTGATCGCGCGTAGCCTGTCGAGGGTCTGGTGGGCCACGCGCGCGTCGGCCTGCGCGGCACGCATATTGGCATCGGCCTGGGCGATTTCCTGCGGACGATTGCCCGCCTCCAATCGGCGCACCACTTCGTCCTGCACGGCCACCTGCGCCTGGGCCTTGGCGGCGCGCAGTTTCAGTGTCGTGGTGTCCAGCGCGGCCAGCACCTGCCCCCGCGCCACGCGGTCGCCTTCTTCCGCGCGCATCTCGGCGATCCGCTCGCTCACCTTGAAGGCGAGCGAGACCTGGCGGATGTCGATGTTGCCGTGGAGCACGATCGGCTCGTCCGCGCGGGGGCGGAGCAGCCACCAGACCCCGAGACCCGCCAGCAGAAGGAGCACGATCGCGGTTATGACGATGGGCGGCTGGGGCTTGCGCATGGCGTGGCTCGGAGCGGCGGTGAGCCGAGTCTAGGCCGCTCTTCCCATCAAATCAAATGCAAATTTGAGTTATAAGTATCCGGTCTTAACCAGCCTCATCGCCATGCCCGGAAAAAAATCGCCCCACCCGGCCCCACGGCGCGCCACACGCCAGGATGGCGAGAGCACCCGTGCGCAACTGCTCGATGTAGCCGGCCGGCTGTTTGCCGAACACGGTTACCTTGGCACGTCGAGCAAGGACATCTGCCTGCGTGCCGGCGTCAACATGGCGGCGGTGAACTACCACTTCGGCAGCCGCGATGGTCTTTACCAAGCCGTGTTGATCGAAGCCCATCGGCAGGTGGTGAGCGTCGAAGACCTCGCCGCCTTTGCGGGTTCCGACAGGCCGCCGCGCGAAAAACTGCGTGGACTCGTCGCGCACTTCGTCACGCAGGCCCGGCTTGGCGAGCAATCATGGGGTTTCCGCGTGGTGCTGCGCGAGGTCATGGCTCCCTCGCCGTTCGTGAATACCCTGATCGAGGAAGCGGTCGCACCGAAAGCCGGCATCGTGTCCCGACTGATGGCGGAATACCTCGGCCTGCCAGCCGACCATCCGGCGGTGCAGCGGAGCCTGATGATGACGATCTTTCCATGCATCGCATTGCTCATTGCGCCGCGAGCGCTGCGCGACAAGGTGTTGCCTGCCCTGGGGCCGGGCGCACCGGGGCTCCTCGAGGACATGACCACCTTCCTGCTCGGAGGACTGGACGCCCTCGCGGCGTCGCCGGCCGGAGGCCCGGCCGGCACGCCTTGAGTCGTGCCTACTGCACTGCCAGGCCCTGGGTTCCCGAGAAGGCGGAAAACACCGGCGTCTCGCCCAGTGGCACCAGCGAACCATCCGCCCGCACCGCAAAGGCACTGACGCCGCCGGTTCCCGGCGTATTGACGTACAGGGATCGGCCGTCGTTCGAGAAGGCCAGGTCGGTCGGCGCATGCCCGGCACCAAGACTGGCGGCGATGCCGTCGGTCGTGGTGGGCGACACATGGCCCTGCGCATCCACGCGGAAGCCCGTGAGCGTGCTCGAGCCCGCGTTGGCCGTGAACGCATACCGTCGATTGGCCGCGAGCCAACACGTGGCCGCCTGCCCCGTGGGTACCGACTGCGAGATCACGCGCAACCCACCGTCGCGCTCCAACGCGTAGGAAGAAACGGCGTTCGCTCCGCCTTCGCTGATGAGCAGGTGGTCCTGGTCGTCGAAGGTGAAACCGAATGCCGCCGTGTCCATCGAAGGCGTGACGACGGGGTCCTGGGCGAGCGTGCCGGAACGATCCACGCCAAACACCTCGATGAAGCCCTTCGCGCGGGAATCCTTGACCGCTACCGCCAGCCACCGTCCCGTGCGGTCGAACTGCAATTGCGTGGCCGTGTTGCCGACGTTGGGCTGGTTGCCGACCAAGGGCTCGTCGGTGCCGATCAACCGCGATGAGCCGCGAACCTTCGACAGTGTGCCGAACGGCCCGATCCTGAAGGCGGTCACGTTTGCTTCGCCAGCGCTGTTCAGCACGTAGAGTTGCGACCCGTGCTGGGCAAGGCTGACGGGGAAGCTGCCGCCGGAATCGGTGACATCGATGAGCAGGAGACGGTCGCCGAGCACCAGGAACGTCGATATTTCGTTGCTGCCCGCGTTCACCGCGAACAGCAGACGACCGTCGTCGCTCAACAGCAAGGCGTTCTGCGACCCAAGCGGATCCGGCGGCGGATTGACGGTACCCACGCCGACGCCCTTCCCGCCCGTGACGAACGTGCCAACCTTGTCCAGATGGCCAGCGTTACCTTCCTTGAGCACCGCCACCGAATTCCAGTTCTTGTCGTTCGACATGACATAGACGTGCGTGGGCCGGTGCGAGCCGCCGCCGAACACATCGGCTTGCTGCGCCGAAGCCATGGAAGCCCCTGAGGCGGCGGCAAGAGCCGCCATTGCGAGTACGTGCCGTTTGCGCATGGTTTTCTCTCCTGTGGGCCCCGCCGATGCGGGGCATACAGGGAGTTCGTCGGGAAGGCGGGTTTCGGTTACGCGTTACGGCCAAAAACGGGAACGCCGTCGCACTTCGCGATAACTTTCGGTTCTTCACGCATCCCCAGGGAACAGCCCAGCCATCGATATGACGGCCCTGTCGCTGGTTCGATCAAGCTCGGCGTTCGCGCGACGCGGTATCGCCAGAGCGCTATACACCGGAGCGTCTCGCGGGGAGACCTTGGTGCCCACCCTCGAGGCGAGTTCCGCACAAGAGAGCGGCCGTAGGCCATATGAGTACACGGGCCGCGCCAGCGGCCCTTCCCCTTCGAACGCGGAGGACTGTCTGAGCAGCGAGGGTGGACACCGAAGGCTCTGGCCCTACCGCCCCGAGCCGACGGCGGCGCCAGCCGCTGGACACATGCATTCGCCTTGGCGAATGAACCGATGTACCCAGGCAGCGTCCCCGGACTTCCGTGAAGAACCTAACTTTCGCCCATATCGCAGCTTAACGGGCGGTGGCACGCGATGGTCGGCCCGTTCAACGTCGGCAGTTGCATGCAAGTCGAACGAGAACCCGAACACTAGAGTGTGCTCCATCGCAATCGCTCGGGAGATGACATGGACCACTTCGACAAGGAACGGCGCCGTTTCGTAGGGGCCACGGCCCTTGGGTTCGCCATGGCGCATTTCGGCACCGCCGTCGCGGCGCCCGCACCGGCGCCCACGCCACGCGCCGGCGATCCGAAAGGCGCCACCTCGTTCGCCCGCACCGCATCCGTCACCGCGGGCGTGCTCGAGGTCGGTTACGCGGAGGACGGCCCGGCAAACGGCGCGCCGGTCATCCTCCTGCACGGCTGGCCCTACGACATCCACAGCTATGTCGACGTGGCGCCCATCCTCGCGGCGAAGGGGTACCGCGTGATCGTCCCCTATCTGCGCGGCTACGGAAGCACGCGCTTCCTTTCGCCCGACACGCCGCGGAACGGGCAGCAGGCGGCACTCGCCTCGGACGTCATCGCGTTCATGGATGCGTTGAAGATCGACAAGGCGATCGTCGCTGGCTTCGACTGGGGCGCACGCACTGCCAACATCGTTGCCGCACTGTGGCCGGAGCGCTGCAAGGCGATGGTCTCCGTCAGCGGCTACCTGATCGGCAGCCAGGCGCTGAACGAGGCTCCGCTACCGCCGAAAGCGGAGCTGTCGTGGTGGTACCAGTTCTATTTCGCCACCGAGCGGGGCCGGGCCGGATACGCGAAGTACACGCACGAATTCGCGCGTCTCATCTGGGCGCAGGCATCGCCGAAGTGGCAATTCGACGACGCAACGTTCAACCGCTCGGCGCAGGCGTTCGACAATCCCGACCACGTCGCCATCTCCATCGACAACTACCGCTGGCGCCTCGGCCTGACGCACGGCGAACGCAAGTACGACGCGCTGGAAGCGAAGCTGGCGAAGCAGCCGGACATCACGGTGCCCACCATCACGATGGAAGGCGACGCCAACGGCGCGCCGCATCCCGATCCCGCCACTTATGCGAAGCGCTTCAAGGCGAAATACGAGCACCGGCTCGTGCCCGGCGGCATCGGTCACAACCTGCCGCAGGAAGCGCCGGAGGCCTTCGCGAAGGCGATCGTGGACGTCGACAGGTTCTGAGCCTTCGCCGTCCTTGGTACCATGGCTTCCTTTGCGCCGCCGAGTGCGGCGCCCGGGAATCGATCGTGCCGCATTACTCAGGCCCCCTGCTGACAAGCGACCTTGCCGGCGCGCTGTGCTCGGCTCGCGACGCCGGTGACGGCACCTGGTCCGGTTCGCTCGATCTCGGCCACGGTACCGGCACGGCGACACTGGGAACGGACCACTGGCGGTGGCGCGACAGCGGCTATCCCTATCCGGTGCGCCTGAAGGACAGGACCATCTATTACTGGGACGGCGACGACTTCGCCGCCGTCTCGCGTTTCTCCGGGTCGCTCATCAAGCTCGTGCCGACACCATGGGGCGCGCCCACCTTCGAGATCGATGGCATCAAGATGCTGCCGACCGCGAAGGAATCGCCGCTGGACGATGCACGGCGCAAGGTGGCGCTCATCGAACCGCGAGGCAAGACGGTGCTCGATACCTGCGGCGGCCTCGGTTACTTCGCGGCGTGCTGCCTCGACGCCGGCGTGGGCCGCATCCGCTCGTTCGAGAAGAACGAAGATGTACTCTGGCTGCGCACGCTGAATCCATGGTCTCCTGATCCTGCCTCGGCTTCATCCGCGGGACGGCTCGAACTCACGCATGGCGACGTATCGTCGGCCATCACGGGTATTCCCGATGCGTCGGTCGATGCGGTGCTGCACGATCCACCACGCTTCGGCATCGCCGGTGAACTGTACTCGGGCACCTTCTACGAGCAACTGGCGCGCGTACTGCGGCGGGGTGGCCGCCTCTTCCATTACACCGGCAGCCCGAACAAGCTCACGAGCGGCAGGGATGTTCCCCGCGAAGTGGCGCGCCGCCTTGAGGCGGCCGGCTTCAAGGCCGACCTGGCGCTCGACGGCGTGCTTGCCGTGCGGCGCTGAATTCCGGCTCAGCCCGGCTCCTTCTTCGTCCGGGTGGATACCAGCTGCATGAAGGCCTCCTGCTGGTAGCGGCTCATGCGCAGCTTCTGGCCGGTATCCATCGTCACCACGTGGTGCCCGTTGAACCACGGGTGGATGGACTGGACGCGGCGCACGTTGATGATCGCCGAGCGGTGCACGCGAGCGAAGCGGCGCGGGTCCAAGCGTTCGGCCAATGCCGTCATGGTTTCCCGGACTTCGTGCACGCGATCGGCAAGATGGATCTCCACGACGTTCCGATTGGCCTTGATCCAGACGATGTCGTCGACATCGACGAAGGTCACCCGTTCGTCGACGCGCACCGGCACACGCTCGAGGTAGTCCTCGCGCTTGCGCAGCGCATCCAGCACCTGTTGGATGGCGAGACCGCCTTCGGGATGGCTGCCACCCGGTCCCAACCGCGCCTTCGCGCGGCGCAAGGTCTCCATGAAACGCTCGCGGCCGAACGGCTTCACCAGGTAGTCCACCGCATTGGCTTCGAACGCGCGCACGGCGTACTGCTCGTACGCGGTGACGAATACCGTGGCAGGCATGCGCTCGGCCCCGATCGCCGCCACGACGTCGAGTCCGGTCATCGCCGGCATCTGGATGTCGAGGAACACCAGGTCCGGCGACCGTTCGCGGATCGCGCGGACGGCGGACGCGCCGTCACCGTATTCGCCCGCCAACTCGATATCCGGATCTTCCCGCAGCAGGCGAAGCACGGCATGCCGTGCGATCGGTTCGTCGTCGACCACCAGGGTGACAATGTTCATACGCTTGCGATCTCCGGGCCTTCGTCCACGTCCTCGGTTTCGCGAAACGGCAGCTGGATACGGCACGCCACGCCTTGCGGCCAGAGCATATCCAGGCGCACGTGGGCGGCATCGCCGTAAAGTTCGTGCAGGCGCAGTGCGGTGTTCGACAAGCCGATGCCATGTCCCGCCGTGTTTCCGCGCGCCTTCTCGTCCAGCACGCTGTTGCGATTGCGCACCTCGATGCAGAGGGCGTCCCCCTCGCGTCGGCTTTCGATCTCTATCTGGTCCGCCCCCACGCGTTCGCCGATGCCATGCCGGATCGCGTTTTCCACGATGGGCTGGAGGATCAGGCTGGGCACGGCGCAATCGAGCGTGGACGGATCGATGTAGATGCGCGTGGTCAGGCGATCCTTGAACCGCACGCCCTGGATGCCGAGGTAGAGATCGAGCAGCACGAGCTCGCGGCGCAGGCTGATTTCCTGTCCGTCGTAGTCTTCGAGGAAGGCACGCAGCAACTCGCTCAGGCGCAGCAACATGTCCTCGGCCGTGAGGGCATCTTCCTTCAGCAACGTCGCGATGGCATGCAGCGTGTTGAACAGGAAGTGCGGCTGCAATTGCGATTTCAAGGCTTGCAGTCGCGACTGCGCCAGTTCGGTCGCCAGCTGGTTCGCCTCACGTTCGCGCCGCGTCTTCTCCGCGTGGGATGCCATGGCCTGCTGGATCGCGAACAGCGCCCAATAGGTGAGGAAACCCGTGGCGAAATGCTGGCCGACGAACTGCCTGACCTGCTCGAGGAACGAACTGGGCTCGAATACCGTGGACACCGCCGCGCCGACCATGAGGGCCAGCATCGTCACGGCGGCGCTCGCCACCACCTGGATGCCGAGCCCGCGCACATGCAGTCCGCCCTGGCCGGGATACAGTGCCGCGAGGCGGAACACGAGCGGCGCCAGGGCCGCCCACGTGTACCACTGAATCATCGACCAGCGCAGGTAGTCCCAGGCATCCCAGTACTGGCCTATGAGTTGCGCGTTGAGGTACCGCTGGAAGGCGAACACCACGACGATGCCCGTCCACAACGCGAGATAGCGCCGGAGACCGATTTCCGTCGTACCGAGACGAACCTTCATGACGTGTATCCCGTTGACCCGTGGGGCCATGGTAGGCGGATGTACGGCGAGGGCAAGCAAATCGTTGCCGCGCTACGAACCGTCCCGCGGCATCGACGATTCGTCCCTTGGCGCTTTCCCGATCACCCTTCCGCCGGCTTCCATGGCACCGCCAACGCCATGGAGCGCACATCATGCACGCAGCACGCCTCGTCATTCTCGTCCTGTCCGCCATCGCTTCCCTGTCGCTCGCCAGGGCAGCGGAAGGCAACCGTGAGCCCGCCAGGTTGTTCACCCTGCTCAATGCCTCCGACAAGAGCGTGACCGCCGTTGCCGTGGGTGGCACGAGCCTCGCCCTCGGCGCGCCCCTGCAAGGCGGAACCACCGCCGCCACGGTGCGCTTGCCGGACGGTGGCTGCCTACGCGACTTCGAAGTGACCTTCGCGGACGGGCGTACCCACACCTATCCCGCCATCGACGTCTGCCGCTTCCACCGTCTGCGCCTGGGCTCCTGGCCCCGGTAGGCAATGCATTGCCTGCGCGCTGCTTTCACGCCTGGTGGGGTCTTCTTCGGCTTTCGGCGGAACCGGGTGCGAGATCCACGAATGAAGGATACGTTTTTCAGGCGCAACGGCCTGAGCATCGTCGTGCTGGCGATGATGCTCGCAGCCTGGGCGGCCCAGGCCGTCACCGGTCATGCCGCGCACAACCAGGAACTGGCCGAACATGGCGAGGCCGCCATCGGTTGGTCCGACTACCTCGTCAGCGGCGACTTCTGGTCGGCCACGTTCGAAAACTGGGAGAGCGAGTTCCTGCAGATGGGCATCTACGTCCTCCTTACCGTCTGGCTTCGGCAGAAGGGCTCCGCGGAATCGCGGCCCCTCGACGAGTCCGAGGAAGACGATGCGCCGACGCCCGAGCACCTCCAGCCCAAGGCCTGGCGGCGCGGCGGTGTCGTGCGCTGGCTCTACGCCAACTCCCTGTCGATCGCGTTCCTCTTGCTGTTCGTGGGCAGCTTCACGGGGCACCTGCTGGGCAGCTGGCGCAAGTCCATCGGCGAGGCCATGGAGCACCACCAACCGGTGGAAACCCTGGGCCAATATGCTCTCGATCCGTCGTTCTGGTTCGAATCGTTCCAGAACTGGCAGAGCGAGTTCCTCGCCGTTTTCTCGCTCGTCGTCCTGTCCATCTTCCTGCGCCAGAAAGATTCGCCGCAGTCGAAGCCGGTAGACGCGCCCAACAGCCAGACGGGTTCCTGAAGCGCGCTATTCCAGCGTGTACAAGGGGCGCTCCGGCGGCTTCCGCGACACGCTCTCGCGCAGCGCGGCGTACGCCTCCGATGCCCAGAAATCCTTCATGGAAACCGGCCGCAAGGCGTCGACCAGCGCATCTGTCCGGCCGCTCACCAGCATGGCCGCCATCGTCTGCAGTACCGGCGTGCCGGGCAGCATGTCCTCCACGAAAAGGAACTGTCCCGCCTGGTTCACTTCGAGGAAATGGAATGCACCGTCGCCATCGACGACAAGGTCGATGCAACCGAAGACAAGGCCCAGCTCGCGCATCAGCTCGCGGAGTTTCACCTCGACCATGGGCGGCAGGTCCATGCGCTCGGCGCGGAAGGCGGGGTCCTTGCTCTGGCCACGCCAATCCACGAACGCGCCATCGCTTCCCTTACCCAGCCGGATGGCGAAAAGGCGTTCGCCGATCACGGTGACACGCACGTCACAGCGTTTCTCGATGTAACGCTGGTAGATGCCGGGACAGACGGCGATGGCGTCGGCGGGCAGTTCACTGTCGCCGTTCAGCAGCGTGACCCCCACGGCGTGCATCCGCCCGTTGGCACGTTCTTCCCACTGGTGCACGAGGAAACTCTTGAAAACCACCAGGCCCCAACGCCGGACCAGCGCCGCGACTTCCGCCGCATCCGTCGTCACGACGGTGTCGGGGAACGGAATGCCCAGCCTGCGGCACGTCGCCAGTTGCACGAGCTTGTGCTCCGCACGCTGGGCCGCCGCGAATGGATTCACCCACAACGCGTCGGCATAGGCGCCTTGCACGCCGAAGACATTGCGCTGGAAGAGCTTCCATTCCCACGTGGCGAACGCACGGTCTTCCTCGGCGCAGTCGGGCACCGGATCGTGCACGCGGCGGTTCCAGACGGTGCTCGCACGATCTCCGGCCAGCAGCGAGTCGTGGAATGCTTCGTGATCCTGGCCGATGCGGAAGGTGTAGTGCGCTCCCTCGCCTGCCTTCAGCGATGGCGCCCACACCGGCTCGATACCCTGTCGCCGTATCGCCCAGGCGACCGCGCAGGCATGCGGATCGTCCGAAGGCGCGAGGATCAGTGGGCGGCTCTGCATGCGCTTTCCCTTGGGCCAAGTGCGCCCCGCGGTGCGGGGCGCGTCCTGCATCGACGCATCAGCCGCCGATGATGCCCACTTCCGGTTCCGGCCTGTCCGGATCGGTGTAGATGGTCAGGAAGAGTCCGCCATGATCGTCTTCGGCGAGCGGGGTGACCTCGAAGGCGCTCAGGCGGGCGAAGGCACGAACCTTCATGGAAGCATCATGGGACTGCGAAGCGCTGTTCTTCATCGAAAGAACTCCTTGGTTGATCGCACAGTAGGGATCGCAGGAAAACGCTGTGCCCGCGGCGCCGAAGCGAGGGGGCCGGTCGATACTACGTCGCTCCCGGCAGGTGCGCTGCCTCCTGGCTGGCCTGCTGCCGGAAACGCATACGATCCGTGCTACGGATGCGCCTTGCGCAGCGGCACGTCCCGCAGGCGCAACGCCATGAGGAAGGCCACCACCACGAGTGCCGCCGCCACGAAATACACCGTGTGCATCGAGGCGCCAAACGCGTGCACGTAACGTTGGTGCACGTCCGCCGGTAATGCCTTCACCGCCTGGGGGCCGAAGGTGTGCGCGTTATGCGCACCTTCCGGCAGCACCCCGCGCAACCGGGATTGCAGGCCGATGCTGAAGATCGCGCCGAAGAGGGAAACGCCGATGGACCCGCCGATCGACCGGAACAAGGTGACACCCGAAGTCGCGACGCCGAGGTGTTGCCTCTCCACGCTGTTCTGCGTTGCGAGCACTAGCACCTGCATCACCATGCCCAGGCCAGCGCCCAGCAGGCCCGTATAGATATAGATGAAGAACACCGGATCGCCCTCGGCCACCGTACCCAGCAGGGCGAGCGCCAGGGCCGAGAGCGCGGTGCCGAGGATGGGAAACATCCGGTAGCGGCCCAACCGGCTGATCAACCGCCCGACCACGATCGAACTGACGATCACGCCGCCCATCAGCGGCAACAGTTGCATGCCGGCCTCCGTGGGTGAGGCGTCCTTCACGACCTGCATGTACGGCGGAATGAAGGTGGTCGAGCCGAACAGCGCCGCACCGACGAAGAAGCCGATGAGGCTGCTGAGCAGGAAGATGGGATGCCGGAAAAGGTGCAGCGGCATGATGGGCTCCGCGGCGACACTTTCGGCGTAGACGAAGGCGAGAATGGCAGTCACGCCCACGGCCAGGATGAGCCACAGTTTCGCCGAGTCCCAGGGCAGTACCGTTCCGCCTTCGGTCGTGAAGAGGATCAGGCAACTCAAGGCCACGGTGAGCGAGGCCGCCCCCTTGTAGTCGATGGCGTGACGCACGTGGCGCACGTGCGGCCGGAACACCGCGGCAATGATGGCCACGCAGAGCAGGCCGAGCGGCAGGTTCACATAGAAGATCCAGCGCCACGAAAGGTGGTCCACCATGAAGCCGCCAAGGAGCGGACCGAGTACGGTGGCCAGTCCGTACACGCCACCGAACAGGCCCTGGTAGCGGCCGCGTTCCGCGGGTGGAATCACGTCGCCCACGGACGCGATGGTCACGACGACGAGGCCACCGCCGCCGAGGCCCTGCAACGCGCGCATGAGGATCAGTTCCACCATGTTCTGCGCCAGGCCGCACAGGACCGAGCCGACGAGGAAAATGGCGATGGCCACCTGCATCATCAGCTTGCGGCCGTACAGGTCGCCGAACTTGCCGTACAGCGGCACCACCACGGTGGAACTGAGCAGGTAGGCCGTGACCACCCAGGACAACTGGTCCAGGCCTCCCAACTCGCCGACGATGGTCGGCAAGGCAGTGGAGACGATGGTGCCGTCGAGGGCGGCAAGGAGCATCACCAGCATCAGCGCGGTGAGCAGGAGGCGCAGCGACTGCTTTGGCGCGGCCGCGATCGCAGGTTCTTGCGTCGTTTCGGTCGTCAAGGCGGTAACCCGGGGATGGAAGAGCGGCGACTATACCGGCGGCGAACCGCGTTTCCTGCCCTGTCTTTTGCCATTGGAGAACCGCGGACATCTTGCGGTATAGTATTTGCGACGGCGTAGAATCGGTGTTTTCGCCCGGAACGAACGCCTTGGCCTTCCCCTACTCCCTCGTCATTTTCGACCTCGACGGCACGCTCGTCGACAGCGCGGCGGCCATCGCCGACGCGGTGAATCGCACGCTGCGCGACTGGAAGCTGCCGGCTTACGGCACCGCGGATATCACGGGATGGATCGGCGAGGGGTCGCGCAAGCTCATCACCTCCGCGTTCCAACATGCCGGCAGCGACGCGAACATCGACGACGTGATGCCCGGCTTCCTCGAACACTACGCCGAGACGGCACTCGATGCCCCGGCATATGACGGCGTCGTCCAGACTCTCGCCAATCTGCACAAACAAGGCGTGAAGGTCGCCCTGTGCACGAACAAGAACGAAGAGTTCGTGCGGCCCTTGCTCGACGTGCGTGGCATGCTTCCCTACTTCGACGGTATCGTCGGAGCCAATACGTTGCCGGAACGGAAACCCAGCGGCGTTCCCTTGCGATACCTGGCCACGCAGGCCAAGGTAGACATCGACCGGACGTTGGTGGTGGGCGACTCGGAAAGCGACGTGCTTGCCTCGCGCGATGCAGGCATGGACTTCGTGCTGGTGAGCTACGGCTACCGCAAGTCGCTCGACCTGCAGACCGCGGGCGCCGTCGCGGTGATCGACCGCATGCCCGATCTGCTCACCGCGCTTTCGCCGGCCTGAGCGCGACGCTCAGCCTTCGGGGCACGCCGCGCCAGTGTCTATCCACGCGGTAAGCAACGCCCCGAGCGCCGCTTGCGTTCCTGGCGCGGGCTTCCTGCCGGGGCCGGGACTCCACGCCCATCCGACAAGCTTGTCCTCGGCCATGTGGTGATGGATCTGCGCAAGCGTATGTCCGCCGTTGCGGGCGGGATCCTTTATCTGGCGACAGACCTCTCCACGCGTCTTGCCCTGCCACGCCATCGACGCGGGAGCTAGCGCCCAGCGCGGATTTCCCGGGATCGACGCCGGTTCCGAGAAGGTGGCCACATTGGCGGCCTGGTGGCAGGTGGCGCAGGTGATGCCGGCCGTGCCGTGTCCCTCGATACCGGCATCGATGAAGGGCACGTGGGCATGCAGGTCGTCCCCTTGCGTGGGACGGCGCGTGTCGGGATGGCAGTTGAGGCAACGCGGACTTTCGATGACCCGCGACACTTCACCATAGAGAGCGACGGATCGCGCGTGCGTGTCCGCGATGGATGCGAAGTCGGCCGGCGTGCGCAGTGGGTCCGCTACCTTGGGCTGGTCCGCGGTGGGTGTCGGTCGCTGGGAGCAAGCCGTCAGCAGCGAAAGTGTGGCGAGCGTGGCGATGGCGAGGCGCATGGGCGTCATGCCTCCCTCAGGTCGTTCGGCAGGATGGGCATCGAACGGAACCGCTTGCCCGATGCGGCGAAGATCGCATTCGCCACCGCGGCGATCGCCGCCGAAGTTCCGGGCTCGCCGACGCCGCCGGGATCCTTGTTGCTGGGAACGATGTGCACTTCCACCTCCGGTGCCTCCGCCATGCGAAGCACGGGGTAGGTGTCGAAGTTGCCCTGGTCGACACGGCCGTTCGAGACGGTGATGCGCCCGTAGCGCACCGCCGAGATGCCGAACATCGCGCCGCCCTCGATCTGCGCCCTCACCACATCGGGATTCACTACCAGGCCGGTGTCGATGGCGCAGACGATACGATCCACGCGATACGCGCCCGATGGTTCCACGGTCACCTCGGCAACCATGGCCACATGGCTGCCGAATGCGGGACACAGGGCAATGCCTCGGCCGCGTCCTTTCGGCAATGGCTCATCCCAGCCCGATTTCACCGCCACCAGGTCAAGGACGGTGCGATCGCGCGGCGCGCCCTTCATCAGCGCACGGCGGTAGGCCACCGGATCCGCTCCGGCGCGATGGGCAAGCTCGTCGATGACGGTTTCCGTGATGAAGTCGTTGCGTGTCGGTCCCACGCCACGCCAGTTACCCGTATTGAGTCCGGGGGGCGCCTCGTGACGGATGAAGTCGATGCGTACGTTCGGTATGTCGTACGGCCCGCTGGCGAGATCCACCGCATCGAGATCCACGCCGTCCTTCTGGTAGATGGGCAGGAAGCGCGCCATGATGTTGGGCGCCACCAGCCGGTGCCGCCAGCTCGCCGGCCGTCCCTTGGCATCGATGGCCACCGTGACGCGACTGTGGTTATGGGCCCGGTAGTAGTCGTGCCGCATGTCTTCCTCGCGGCTCCAGGTGAACTTGACCGGCCCTTCCAACTGCTTGGCGAGGCGCACGGCCTGGCCGACGTAATCGGCTTCCAGCCGGCGACCGAATCCCCCGCCGAGCAAGAGGTTGTGTACGGTGACGCGGTCCAGCGGCAATCCGCTGGCGTCGGCCGCGGCCTTCTGCGCGCGCGCAACCACCTGGCTTCCTGTCCATACCTCACACCGGTCCGCTTCGCAGTGCACGGTGCAGTTCAGTGGCTCCATGGCGGCATGGGCGAGCATCGGCAGGCGGAACACTTCATCGTAGAGGCTCGACGCGCCGCGCTCGGCAGCGGCAACGTCGCCGGTCCGCACCCCGGGCAGGCCCTCATCGTCCAGCGCACGGTCGGCCGACGCAACCAGGTCCGCCGTGGACAGGTTGGCGTTCGCACCTTCGTTCCAGCGTATGCGAAGGGCGGCCAGGCCTTTGCGCGCGGCCCAGGTATGGTCCCCGACTACGGCTACGGCATCGTCCGTATGCACGACCTTCCAGACGCCGCGAATCGTCATCGCCTCCGTGGCATCGACGTCGGCGACGCGCCCTCCGAGGACGGGACAGGCCATCACGGCGGCGTAGCGCACACCCTCGGGGCGCGCATCGATCCCGAAAACGGCCGTTCCGTCGATCTTCTCCGGTGTATCGACACGCCGGACAGGGCGTCCGACCAGCCGGTAGTCCGCGGCGCGTTTCAATACCGGCCGCTTCGGAACAGGCATGCCCGCGGCTTCGCTAGCGATTTCCCCGTATCCCAGGCTGCGCGACGAACCGGCGTGCCATACCTTTCCGTCCCGTGTGCGACAGGCCGACGGCCGCACTTGCCAACGGTGCGCCGCGGCCGCGACGAGCATGGTGCGTGCGGTGGCGCCCACGGCTCGCAAGGTGATCCAGGAACCACGCAGCGACGCGGAGCCACCGGTTATCTGCTCGACCAGCAGGGGGCTACCGTAAAGCGCATCGCTCGGTGGAGCCTGCTGCACGGTGACCTGATCCATGGGCACGTCCAGCTCCTCGGCGAGGATCTGCGCCTGCGATGTAAGCGCGCCCTGCCCCATCTCGGCATAGGGAACGACGAACGTGACCCGACCGTCGGTACCGATCCTGATATAGGCGTCGACGGGCGGTACCGGCGGTACCGGCGCTTCCGCGGCCACGGTGTCGCGGCCGAGAGGGAAACCGATGAGGAGCCCGCCGCCGACGGCCACCGATACGCCGATGAAACGCCGGCGAGAACGATCGGCCGGAGCGCCAAAGTCGGCGCTCATGCGACACCGCCTTCGGAGAGGTACCGCGCTGCCATGGCGATGCCGGCGCGGATGCGCTTGTACGTGCCGCAGCGACAGATGTTTCCGGACATGCCCGCGTCGATGTCGCTGTTGCTGGGATGCGGATTAGCGGCGAGCAGTGCCGCAGCCGACATGAGTTGGCCCGACTGGCAATAGCCGCACTGCACCACGTCCAGTTCGCGCCACGCCTTCTGCAAGGCCTTTCCGATGCGGCTCTCATGCAGCGCTTCGATCGTTCCCACCGCCGCCGTGCCCACGCTTGAGACAGGCATGACACAGGAGCGCCTGGCTTGGCCGTCCACGTGGACTGTGCAGGCGCCGCATAAGGCCGCGCCGCATCCGAACTTCGTTCCTGTCATGCCGCATACGTCGCGGAGGACCCACAGCATGGGTGTGTCCCCCTCGACGTCGATCTCTCTTACCTCGCCGTTGATCCGGATCGCGTAAGGCACGTCGCTGCCCCTCGAAAGTTGCCGCCCCCGTCGAAACCGGACGCTCGCAAAAACTTACGACCGCCGTCTTGCAAAAACCGATCACGATCCCTCGTGCGTAGCGGCGATGGTCACCTTGATCAGCGCCAGGTCGTCCTCGATGCCGTAATCGGGCGGCGCCGAATAACCGAAGCGCACGATCACCAGGTTTTCCGAGGGAATCACGTAGATGCGTTGGCCCATGGTGCCGCTGGCGTAGAAGCCGTCTTTCGGAAAACCCGCGTCGACGCGCCATTTCGCCGGAAGACTTGGGCCGTCGTTCGTCCAGAACCCCGCGCCGTAGGGCGCACCCAGCGTCGACTTGCGCGACCATGCCACCCAGCCTTCCGGAAGAAGTCGCGTTCCGTCGGGTGCGACGCCGTCGCGTAGGTAAAGCATCCCGAACCGGGCGAAATCGCGCGCCGAGGTGTAGACATAGGTGGAACCGACGAAGGTGCCGCGGCCGTCGAATTCCATGGTGACGTCACCCATGCCGAGCCGGTCGAAGAGTTCGCGCCGTGCGAAGTCACGCATGCCGGCTGCTCCACCGCCCACCTTCTCGCCCACCAGGCGGGAAAGCAGCACGGTGTCCGCGGACGTGTAATCGAAGGTGCGATTCGGCGGCTCTTTCGCCGGCTGGGCAGCCGCATAGCCGGCCATGTCGGCGTGCAGGAATTCCATGCGCGCCACCGGGCTGTAGGCCGACTCGGCTTCTTCGGCCGCCAGGCCGCTGTGCATGCGCAGGAGATCTTCGACGGTGATCGCGCGGCGTGGATCGCCCGGTGCCTGCCACTCCGGTGCACCGAGTGGCTGCTCCGGGCGGATCTTTCCTTGCCTTGCCAGGATGCCGAGGAACGCGTTGGTGAACGACTTTGCCACCGAGAAGCTCAGCAGCGGCGTGTGCTGGTCGAAGCCGGCCGCGTAATGCTCGGCGATGACGCGCCCGTCCTTGACGACCACGACGGCCTTCACGTGCTTGACGGGCTGTACGGGAGACTCGGTGAACACGCGATCCAGGGCGGCGGCGATCGCAGGCTTCGATGCGGTGACGACGTGCTCGGGGGCGAAGCCATCGGCGGCCGGCGTGTGCGTCGCGGTGTCTGCCTCTACGGGAACATTGCCGGGCAGTACGAGCCTGCAACCGTAGCCGGGGGTGAACTCCGCGCGAGCCAGCGTGCTGAAGATGCCCGACACTTCGACGCTATGCGTATCCCGCAACACGTGCGGTGTAAGCAGGCTGCTGACGGTACCCCCGAGCACAGGTGCGACGAGCTGGTCGTAAGTTTCCTTCGGATCCTGACCGCTGATGTAGGTCATGGAGCAGACGTGGTGCGCCGCGACGCCCGCCGCGACACGGAACGCCTGGTCCGGTCGCCAGACCAACCAGGCCGCGACACCCAGCGCGACAGCCGCGCCTGCGACGATGTAGGTTTTCTTTGCCATGGGCTCCTCCTGTGGATGGGAGGAGTCTGCGCGTCGGGCCGGGCTGGCGGTGGGGCGCCAGGGACGAACGTGCCGGGCGTAGGGACGAGCGCGCTCCTCCTTCAGCCTTCACTGCTCAGAGCGACAACCCCGGCGGCAGATTCTCCAGATAACGCCGCGTCCAGGTGACGCGCCCGCCATCGACGAGCAACAGGCGTTGCTCGCCATCGGGCCACGGTTGCACCTGGCGGATGGCGTCGAGGCGCACGATGGTGGAGCGATTCACACGGACGAACGCCGAGGGATTCAGGCGGCCCTGCATGCTGTCGAGGGTGCCGCGAAGGCGGTGCGCCACGCCATCCACGAATACGTCGAGGTAGTTGCGGCTCGCGACGATGCGGTCGATCCGCTCCACGCGGACCAGTTCGGCGGCGTCGCCACTGGGGAGCAGGACCCGGTGCAGGTATCGCACCGGGACCGGGGCACCGTCGAGCAGCCCTTCCACGCGGCCGGCGATGTCGAGCGCGGGTTTCACGTTGCCCAGCAGCCTGGCCACGGCGCGAGCGAAGCGCTCGGGCCCGACCGGCTTCAGCAGGTAATCGAAGGCGTGGACCTCGAAGGCACGCACGGCGTGTTCGTCATGCGCCGTGACGAAGACGATTTCCGCGGGCAAGGGATCGCCCAGCGCCTGCAGCACGGCGAATCCGTCCATCCCGGGCATGGTGATGTCGAGGAACACAACGTCGGGACGTTCGCGGCGGATGAGCGCGACGGCCGACGGACCGTCTCCCGCTTCGCCGACCCACAGGAGGCCATCGCTCGCCGCAAGGTAGCGGCGCAGCTTCGCACGCGCCGGCGCCTCGTCGTCGATGACGACCGCGCGCAAGCTCATGCGGCCCACCGTCGCGCGGGCAGCCACACGGTGACGACGCTGCCGCCTTCGGCCACCGGATCGAGGCGCACCCCAGCCTCCTCGCCATAGAGATGACGCAGCCGCGCACCCACGTTGCCGAGGCCGATACCGTGGCCGGCATGGGTCCCCTGACCGCCACCGTAGTCGCGCACGCGGACCATGAGTTGCCCTGCCTGGCGCGACGCGTCGATGCGAACGCGCCGCTCCGTACCCGCCCCGCCGTGCTCGATGGCGTTCTCCACCAGCGGCTGCAGGAGCAGGAACGGAATGCGCAACTCGTCGAGCGCGGGATCGTTCTCCACCCGTGCGTCGAGACCCTCGCCAAAGCGCACGCGCTGGATATCCATGTACAGCGCCACCAGGCGCCATTCGTCGGCCAGGCGATGTTCCTGCGCGGTGGCGGAAAGCGTGGCGCGCAGCAATTCGCCGATGCGGGAGAGCATCTCGTCCGCCACGCGCGGCCTTTCGTACATGAGCTCGGACACCGCGTTGAGCGTGTTGAACAGGAAGTGCGGATTCAGTTGCAGGCGCAAGGCCTCGAGCCGCGCCTCCGACAATGCCGATTCCAGCTGGGCCGCGCGAAGTTCGCGTGCCTGGCCTTCTCGGTACCGGTCGAACAACCAGAGGCCGGTAACGATCACCGCGTAGAAGAAGAGTTGCGTGGGCACCTCCATGAGGTACCGCCACACCACGAGCCCGTAGGCGAAGCCCGGTGTGCCCATGGCCCCGAACACGAGCTTGCGCATGCCGATCATCAGCGTGGTCTGTGCCACCGACAGCACGGCGAACAGCACGACATGCGTGTACCAGGTCCAGCGGACGCGGCGAAGCACGAGGAAAAGCACAGGCAGGAATGCGCCGAAACTGACCGCGCCGGTCAGTTCCTCCACGAGCTTCGGCAGGAACGCGGAAGGTTCCTGGTTGGCGATGTCGATGAGGTATCGGTTGATGGCGCGGAGCAACCCGATCGCCACGACCAGCAGCACCCCGAACCCGTAGGCGCGCCGACGCCACCCCGTTCGCTTCTGTCCGTTCTCTCTGGCGCTGTCCATGTCGTCCCCCCGGACGATGCTGTCCCCGCCGGCCCTTATACCAGAGCCGGCGGGAGCATCGGATCAGGCGGTGCGGCGCGGCAGCACCCAGTCCGGACGGATGAAGTGGCAGGTGTAGCCGTTCGGGTACTTCTCCAGGTAATCCTGGTGCTCCGGCTCGGCTTCCCAGAACGGGCCCGCGGGAGCGATCTCGGTCACGACCTTGCCGGGCCACAGGCCCGACGCGTTGACGTCGGCCACCGTGTCCTCGGCCACGGCCTTCTGCTCGTCGTCCAGGTAGAAGATGGCCGAACGGTAGCTCTTGCCGACGTCGTTGCCCTGCCGGTCCATCGTGGTCGGGTCGTGGATCTGGAAGAAGAACTCCAGGATCTTCCGGTAGCTGACCTTCGCCGGATCGAACTCGATCTCGATCGCCTCGGCGTGGGTGCCATGGTTGCGATACGTGGCATTCGGCACGTCACCACCGGTGTAGCCCACCCGCGTCGTGATCACGCCGGGCTGCTTGCGGATCAGGTCCTGCATGCCCCAGAAGCAGCCGCCGGCAAGGATGGCGCGCGCGGTCGTCATGCCGCACCTCCCTGCTTCGCGAACAGGCTGGCGTACTGGCCGTAACCTTCCTTCTCCAGGTCCGCCACGGGAATGAAGCGCAGCGAGGCCGAGTTGATGCAGTAGCGCAGGCCGCCTTGGTCGCGGGGACCGTCCGGGAATACGTGGCCCAGGTGGCTGTCCGCGTGCTTCGAGCGTACCTCGGTGCGGATCATGCCATGGCTCTTGTCCACGTTCTCTTCGACGTGCTCGTCTTCCAGCGGCCGGGTGAAGCTGGGCCAGCCGCATCCGCTGTCGAACTTGTCCAGCGACGAGAACAACGGCTCCCCGGACACGATGTCGACGTAGATGCCGGGCTCGTGGCTGTCGTGGAACGCGTTGTGGAAAGGACGCTCGGTGGCGCTCTCCTGCGTGACCCGGAACTGCTCCGGGGTGAGCTTGGCGAGAGCTTCGGGCGTCTTGCGGTAGTCGGACATGGAGGCCTCCTGATAGGGGGAATCGCCGGCGTCGGGCCCCTGCCCCTCGCCGGCGCTCCCTACATAATGCGGGCTAAGCGCCCTTATGCAACGGGCGCCCCGCGGCATCCTCGTCCAGTTCGCGGGCGACGGTCTTGGCGATCTCCGCCACACCGGATACCGGCGTGAAGGCGGTCAGGCCGCCGCGTCTTCCACCCAGTGATGACCGGATCGGCGCAGCAATTCGCGGGCCGACTCCGGCCCCCACGTGCCCGCCTCGTAGGCGTCCGGAGCCTCTTCGCTTGCGCCCCAGCCTTCAAGGATCGGCGTCACCCATTGCCATGCGGCCTCCGTCTCGTCCTTGCGCACGAACAGCGCCGGGCTGCCCTTCACCGCGTCCAGCAGCAAGCCTTCGTACGAGTCGCGATAACGCACCCGCTCCGGCCGCCCGAGCGGCGACAGCGCGTCCACTTCTTCCAGGCCGAAGCCATTGCCGGGATGCTTCACGAACAGGGGCAGCGTCACGCTTTCGTCCGGCTGCACGCGGATCACCAGGCGGCTACCCGGCCTTGCTTCGCCGAACAATCCCGGTTCGCCCGCACGGAACTGCACCACCACCTCGGTCACCTTTTCCGGCATGCGCTTGCCCGACCGCAGGTAGAACGGCACGCCACGCCAGCGGGGGTTGTCGATCTCCGCCTTCAGTGCCACGAACGTCTCGGTCTTGCTCGGTACTTCGCCGGGGAGTTCTTCGCGATAGGCCGGAACATCCTTGCCGCCCGCCGTACCTTGTACGTATTGCCCGCGTGCCACGTTCGCGCGCAGGTTTCGCGGATCGAGCGGCTTCAGCGCCTTCAACACGCGAACTTTCTCGTCGCGCAGCGCATCCGCGTCCAGTGATGACGGCCGTTCCATCGCGACGACCGTCAGCACTTGCAGCAGGTGGTTCTGGATCATGTCGCGCAGCGCGCCCGATCCGTCGTAATAACCGCCGCGGCCTTCGAGCCCGACGGTTTCGGCGGCGGTGATCTGCACGTATTCGATCGACTCCCTGTCCCACATGCGTTCCAGCATGGGATTGGCGAAGCGCAGCGCGATGATGTTCTGCACCGCTTCCTTGCCGAGGTAGTGGTCGATGCGATAAATGCTGCTTTCCGGGAAGTAGCGCCCCACGCCGTCGTTGACCCTGCGCGCGGTCTCGAGGTCGGTGCCGATCGGCTTCTCCAGGACGATGCGCGATGTGTCGCTGCGCAGGCCTTTCTCGGCCACGTTGCGAGCGATGTCGCCGTACAGGTCCGGCGCCGTCGCCAGGTAGAACACGCGGACCCTTCCCTCGCCCTCACCGGACGCGAGCAGTTCGGAGAGAGCCGCCCAGTTTCCGGACGATTCCGCGCCGTTCAGGCTCACATAGTGAACCATGCGCAGGAACCGGTTCAGTGTCGCGTCGACGATTTCGTCCGCACGGACATGTTCATGCAGGGCGGTGCGTACGCGCTCGCGATAGGACTCGTCGTCCAATGGCGACCGTGCCGTGCCGACGATGCGCGAATCGCCGGGCACCTGGCCTTCCGCGAACCGGCGGTAGAGCGCCGGCAGCAACTTGCGCATGGTGAGGTCGCCGGTGGCGCCGAAGATGACGTAGTCGAACGTATCGACCGGTTCGAGGGGAATGGTGGGCATGTTCATGGGGTGCATGGATGAGGCACCTGGGGCCTGTTTCAAGGGCCGCACGCCGTTTTAACCATTGACCGCCAGGCATAGGTGTTATGCCGGCGCAGGTATGACACACGCCATTCCTCCGTCCCCATGCTTTCCCGGGACGGGCCCGTGACGGGCCACAACGAAGGAAATGAACCCATGAGCAAGCTGAAAGAGAAAGTCGCCATCGTCACCGGCGCGTCCAAGGGCATCGGTGCGGGCATCGCGAAAGCCCTGGCCGCCGAAGGTGCGGCGGTGATCGTCAACTACGCCTCCAGCAAGGCCGGCGCGGACAAGGTCGTGGCCGATATCCAGGCTGCCGGCGGCAAGGCCGTGGCGGTGGGTGGCGATGTGTCGAAGCAGGCCGACGCCGAGAACCTCGTCGCGAAGGCCATCGAGCACTTCGGACGCCTCGACGTCCTGGTGAACAATTCGGGCGTCTACGAGTTCTCGCCGATCGAGACCACGACGGAAGCCCAGTACCGCCGGATGTTCGACATCAACGTACTCGGCACGATCCTGATGAGCCAGGCCGCGGTGAAGCACCTCGGCAAGGGCGGCAGCATCGTCAACATCGGGTCCGCCGTCACGCGACTGACTCCGGCCGAGAGCACCGTCTACACCGGTACCAAGGGTGCCGTGGACGCGATCACCGGCGTCCTGGCGCGTGAATTGGGTCCGCGCGGCATCCGTGTGAATGCGGTCAATCCGGGCATGGTTATCACCGAAGGCGTGCAGACCGCCGGCTTCGCGGGTTCGGACTTCGAGACATGGGCCACGAGCCAGACGCCGCTCGGCCGCGTCGGCCAGGTCGACGACATTGCGCCGATCGTCACCTTCCTGGCGACGGACGACGCACGCTGGGTCACCGGCGAAGTCCTGCTCGCCTCGGGCGGCATGCGCTGAGGCAAATCGCTCCTCAATCCTCCATCCGCAGCCCGTAAAGCTCCGGATGGAGGAAAGGCGCCATCGCCAGCACCATGGCTTGCGTGTACGCGCTTTCGCGCGTGGCGTGGCCGTTGGTGACCAGGCCGATGGCGCCGCCTTGCTGTTTGATGTTCACGGTGCCGAACAGGCGGTCCATGACGTCGCCCAGTTCCTCGCCTTCGAGCAAGGTTTCATAGACCGCCGGCGGCAACGGCAGCCAGGCGCTGCAACCGACCGACACATCGACGCCGTTGGCGATGGCCACGTAGCCAAACGTGCCGGGTCCGTCTTCGGTCACGTCCACCCCGCCCTCCAACGCCACGTAGAAATCGGCGTCGCCATGCTGGCGGCAGTAGTTCATGCGATTGATCGCGCCCTCGCGCGTTTCGGCGGAAGTCATCGGCTGATCGGGCACGCCGGAAGGCGCGTGCATGCCCTCGCATTCGACCAGGCGGCCCGGAAAGAGCGGCGCAAGAGCGTTGCGCACCGCCCCGATCTTCACCGGATTGCGCGAACCGACCAGGACGCGGATGGGCGACGTCTCGTGATTCATACGCTTCAATCCGCCAGTGCGCGGTCGACCATGGCCTGCGCTTCCTCGAGGATCGCCCGAAGGTGTTCCTCGCCGCGGAAGCTTTCGCCGTACACCTTGTAGATGTCCTCGGTACCGGAAGGGCGCGCGGCGAACCATCCGTTGGCGGAGATCACCTTGATACCGCCGATCGACTGGCCGTCGGCCTTGTTCGTCACTTCCACCACGGCATCGCCTGCCAGCGTCGAGGACGTGACCTGCTCGGGAGCCAGCTTCGAGAGCTTCGCCTTCTGCGCGTGGTTCGCCGGCGCGTCGATGCGCGCGTTGGCGGGATTGCCGAGCTGGGCCGTGATGTCGGCGTAGACCCGGCCAGGGTCCTTGCCCAGGCGCGCGGTCATTTCGCCAGCGAGCAGCGCGGCCGCGATGCCGTCCTTGTCGGTGGACCAGGGTGCGGCGTTCTTGCACAGGAACGACGCCCCGGCACTCTCCTCGCATCCAAAGCCGAGGCTGCCGTCGTAAAGCCCCGACACGAAATACTTGAAGCCGACCGGTACTTCGCGCAACGGACGGCCCAGGTGGGCCGCCACGCGGTCCAGCAATGCCGTGCTTACGGCGGTCTTGCCGACCGCCGCATCGTCGCGCCAGCCGGGCCGGTTCTGGAACAGGTACCACGCTGCCGTGGCGAGATAATGGTTGGCCTGCATGAGGCCGGTGCTCGGGGCAACCACGCCATGACGGTCGTGGTCCGTGTCGCACGCGAATGCGACGTCGAAACGGTCCTTCAAACCGATCAGGCGCTGCATGGCGTACGAGGACGAAGGATCCATGCGCACGCGGCCGTCCCAGTCGAGCGACATGAACGAGAACGTGGGATCGACGGTTTCGCTCACCACCGTCAGGTCGATGCCGTAGCGCTCGCCGATGGCGCTCCAGTAATGCACGCCTGCGCCGCCGAGCGGATCGACGCCCATGCGCACGCCGCTGGCGCGGACGATCTCCAGGTCCAGCACGTCGCCCAGGTCGCCGACGTAGCGCTGCAGGAAGTCGTATTCATGCGTGGTCCCGGCCTTGCGCGCCTGCGCGAAGGGCATCCGTCTTACCTCGCGCAGGCCGCCTTCCATGAGGGCGTTCGCACGTGCGGCGATCCAGCCGGTGGCGTCGGTATCGGCCGGGCCGCCATGCGGCGGGTTGTATTTGATGCCGCCGCTCTCGGGCGGATTGTGTGAAGGCGTGATGACGATGCCATCCGCGAGGCCGGTCTCGCGGCCCCGGTTGTACACGAGGATGGCGTGCGACACCGCGGGCGTCGGCGTGAACTCGCCACCGGCCGATACTTGTGCCACAGCGCCATTCGCGGCAAGCACCTCGAGCGTGCTTTCGAACGCCGGTGCGGAAAGCGCATGGGTGTCGATACCCACGAATACCGGCCCGTCCACCCCCACCTGCGCGCGGTAGTCGCAGATAGCCTGAACCACCGCCAGGACGTGCCACTCGTTGAAGGACCGGTCGAACGACGACCCGCGATGGCCCGACGTGCCGAATGCCACCCGTTGCTCGGGGACCGACGGATCGGGCTTCAGGTCGTGGTAGGCGGCCAGCAGGGCCGCTACGTCGACCGGCTGGGCTTCCGTGGCGGGCTTGCCCGCAAGCGGACTGATCTTGGCACTCACCGATGGCTCTCCTCGGACTGCGATGTCCGCAAGCATACGATGTGTTTTGAGATTTCTTCCATGTCCGCGGAAGCGCGGCATGGTTATCGTGACTGCGTCACGCTTGCATCACGCGGCGTTTCACAATCGCAGTCGCTCGATGTACTCGAAGATCTCGGCATCCGTCTCCAGCCGAAGTTTCCGCATGGCGTTCGACTTCTGCTGGCTGATGGTGGAGAGCCCACGACCGGTGGCCCGGGCAATATCGGTAACGCTGTTACCGGCGGCGAACAGGCGCAGGATCTTGAGTTCCCGCGGGGAGAGGTCGGCCAGCGTCCCGGATTTCCCCAACGGTTCGCCCGCTGGCGCACCGATCAATTCGCGTACCGAGGCTCCCAGGTAAACATGGTTCGACAGGATTTCCACCAAGGCCTCGGGAATCTCCCGGGTGTCGGCCGATTTTCCGATCAGGCCGAGCACGCCGGTGCCGATGATTTCGCGATAAAGCGCCGGATTCGCCAGGGTGGTGATCACCATCACCGGCAGGGCCGGATAGGCGCGGCGCACGTCGCGCAGCAACGCCAGCCCGTCGCGCCCCGGTGCAGGCATGCTGAAGTCGGTGATCAGCGCATCGCACGACGTCGTCGCGAGCAACTCGAGCAGTTCGTCGGGCGACTGCGCTTCTGCCACGACGGTGGCGAGCCCGTCCTTGGCCAGGGCCAGGCTGAGGCCCTTCAGCACCACGGGGTGATCGTCCGCCAGAATGACGCGGTAGACCATGAGTGATCCATCCTTTCTTGCTTGTCCAGTCACCGGCGAACTGGTCTCGAATATCGCCGGTGGAGCGCAGAGTTGAGCATATCGCGCTTCCTGACGCCACTCCGCCGGCGCCTTCTCGCGTGGTGTACCGCTTGCGGTTGTCGCGGGCTGCGTGCTCGTTCGCAACCGCAACGGGCACTTCCCGATGTGCTCTCGCGTCTCGCTACGCACTACGGCGCAACCGCGCACGCGCAAGGCATCGTCTTCGACATGGAGGTGGATCCGGCGCTCGTGCAGGAGCTCGTCGGACCGGCGGACGCACTGGCGAACGCGCTCTCCCTGCTGCTCGATCGCGCGTTCGAGCGCGATGCCGGCCGCGTCGCCCTGCACGTGGACGTGGTGGGCGACGATATCGCCGGACAACTCGTGCATTTCACGGTGGCCGAAGACCGTGCGGCCCATGGACCGGATGAATCGCTTCTGCGCGAGGCCGAAGCAATCGTCACCGCTATCGGCGGCACGGTGCATACCGAGCAGGGCCCCGATATCGGCGACCGTGTCATCGTGGAACTCGCCTTCGATCTTCCCCATACGCCACCGTGCATCGACGTCGACGCACTGCGCAGCGCACTGGGGGGCGAAGCGGCCTTGCGCGAGGTCGTTGTCGCGCTCGACCGGGCACTTTCCAGCGACATCGCGGATCTCGACCGGCTGCTCGAGCGAGAGGGCGTTGCGCACCTCCAAGCCTGGCTGCACCGGGTGTCGGGCGCCCTCGGCATGGCCGAGGCCAGCGAGCTGTCGCGCATCGGGCTCGCGCTGGAGCGCGAGCTGGAAAACGGGCGCAGGCCGCATCTCGACCGCGCCATCCGCCGCTTCGCGGAAGATGCCGCCGGGGTGTTCCGCATGCTTCGCGAACAGGTGCCTGTCGATGGGCTATAGTCCCGCACCGTGACTACCCTGCCCGCCATCGAGGCCCGCTCCGCCGACCGGCTGCACGACTTCGTCGACGCGCATTCGCGCCTGTTCGTCGTCACCGGCGCCGGCATCAGCACTGATTCCGGCATTCCTGACTACCGCGACGGCCAGGGCTCGTGGAAGCGCAGCCCGCCCATGACGCTGCAAACCTTCATGAGCGGGCCGCCGGCTCGCGCCAGGTACTGGGCGCGAGGCATGATCGGCTGGCGGCATTTTTCATCGGTGCAACCGAACGTGGCCCATCGGGCCCTGGCGGCACTCGAGCACGCCGGTCGCATTGAGTTATTGCTCACCCAGAACGTCGACGGGCTCCACGAGGCGGCCGGCAGCCTCAACGTGGTCGACCTGCACGGTCGCCTCGATCGTGTGCGCTGCATGCAGTGCGGGGATATCTCCACCCGCCAGGCCATGCAACAGCGTCTCGAGGATGCGAATCCGGACTGGATGGCCTTGCAGGCCAACGTCGCACCCGACGGCGACGCCGATCTCGACGGTGTCGATTTCTCCACCTTCGAGATACCGCCGTGCACCATCTGCGGCGGCATCCTGAAGCCCGATGTGGTCTTCTTCGGCGAGAACGTGCCGCGCGCCCGCGTGGACACCGCCTGGGCGCACCTCGCGCGAGCGGACGCGATGCTCGTCGTCGGCTCGTCGCTGATGGTCTATTCCGGTTATCGCTTCGTGCTGGAGGCCTCGCGCCGGGGCCTTCCCATCGCCTCGGTGAACCTGGGCGTCACGCGCGCCGACGCGCTGCTTACCTTGAAGGTCGAGCTGCCCTGCGCCGAGGCGCTGGCCTCGTACGCCCGCTAGGCCGCGCTCAGCGTCTTGCGCGAAAGAAACCCCGGAGCAGGTCGCCGGACGCCTCGGCTTCCAGGCCGCCGACCACGGCCACGCGATGGTTGTGACGGGGCGAAACCAGGGTGTCGAAGACGCTGCCGGCCGCACCGGTTTTCGGATCGGTGGCACCGAACACCACGCGTTCCACGCGTGCGTGGACCATCGCCATCGCGCACATCGCACAGGGCTCCAGGGTCACGTAGAGCGTCGCGCCCGGGAACCGGTAGTTGGACAGCGCCTGGCCGGCTGCGCGCAAGGCCTGGATCTCGGCGTGGGCCGTCGGATCGCTGAGCGTGATGTTGCGGTTCCAGCCCTCGCCTACCGCCACGCCGTCGAGCACCAGCACGGCGCCGACGGGCACTTCGCCCTCCGCATCGCGTGCATGCACCGCCAGTTCCAGCGCGCGCGCCATCCAGGCGCGATCGGCATCGGTGAACGATGCGTCGGCGGCAGGAGGGGTGGGCTCTGAGGGCAACGGGCTGACCATGGCGCGGATGGTACATCCAAAGCGACGAATCTTGGCCCTTTCCGGAGGATCGTCGGGGGCGCAAGCTAAGATTTTTCCCCCACAGGTATCCCCTCATGAACGCACGCATCAACTATATGAAAGTCGCTCCCGACAGCGTGAAAGGCCTGATGGCCGTCCACGGCTACGTCGGCCAGAGCGGGCTCGACCAGAACCTGGTGAACCTCGTCTACCTTCGCGTCTCCCAGATCAACAACTGCGCTTTCTGCATCGACATGCACTCGCAGGACCTCGTGAAGCATGGCGTCCCGTTCGAGAAGCTGATCCTCACGCCGGCGTGGCGCGAGGCGGGCGACGTGTTCACCCGGCGCGAGCAGGCCGCCCTGGCCTGGGCCGAATCGGTAGCCAACGTGTCCGAAACCGGTATCCCCGACGAAGACTACGCCGCGGCCGCGGCTGAATTCAGCGAGAAGGAACTCGTCGACCTGTCGGTCGCCATCGCGCTCATGAGCGCGTTCAACCGGATGGGCGTGGCTTTCCGCAACACGCCGGCCGCGGCGGCGAAGCTCTCGCTCGCTGCGTAAAGCGCCGGCCCTGCCGCGCCGGCCAGGTATCGCAACCTTCGCCTGCCGTCGCGGCACTCACGGCGGCATGACCAGGCCAACCACGCAACGCGGATTGCTCGGCGACACCGCCGCACGCGACTACTCGGACAAGTTGCGGCTTTTCAACGCCTTCGCGGCAGCGGAAATCGCGCAGGCGATGGCGGAGCTGGACCTCCGCCCCGGCATGCATGTGCTCGATGCCGGATGCGGCACCGGCGAGGCGTTGCGATGGCTGTCGGACCGTGTGGGTCCGGAAGGCCGCGTCGTGGGTATCGATCTTGCCGCGGCGCACGTCGCCGCGGCGCGCGCGGTGACGGATGCCACGACGCTCGTCATACAGGCCGACCTGACGGCGCTGCCGATCGCTCCCGCCAGCGTCGACCTCGTGTGGTCGGTGAACACGTTCAACCACCTGCACGATCCTGTGACGGGCCTGCGCCTGGCCGCGTCCCTCCTCCGTCCGGGTGGACGCATCGCGCTCGGCCAGAGTTCATTGCTGCCCGACATGTGCTTCGCCTGGGATGCGCGGCTGGAGCGCCTGGTCAACGAAGCCGTGCGGCAGTATTACCGCGATCGCTACGCGCTGGACGAACGCGATCTCACGTCGGTCCGGTCACTGGTGGGCACGATGCGCGCCGCCGGTCTCGGCAACGTGGCAGCGCGAACGCGGATGATCGAACGCGTGGCGCCGGTGAGCCGTGCAGACGAGGACTATCTCGTCGAAGCCATCTTCCGGAACTCCTGGGGCGAACGCTTGCGGCCCTACTTGTCGAACGAAGACTACGCAGGGCTGGAGCGCCTGTGCGATCGGGGGCACCCGGAGTTCGCCCTGCATCGCCCCGACTTTCACTTCCTCCAGACCTTCACCCTGGTCACCGGCAGCGTGCGGTAGGAGCCACGCTCCTGGCCATCGGACTCAACGCCGGAAGCAGCGCAGCACATGGTCGTCGACGATGCCCACCGCCTGCATCCAGGCGTAGGTGATCGTCGGCCCCACGAACTTGAAGCCACGCTTCTTCAGGTCCTTCGAGATAGTGACCGACAACGCCGTTTGCGCCGCCACGGTGCGTCCGTCGCCACGGATGACCTTCCCGTCGGTGAACGACCAGCAATAGGCATCGAAGTCCTCGCCACGCTCACGCATCGCTTCGTAGATGCGCGCGCCTTCGATCGTGGCCTCGATCTTCGCACGGGAGCGGACGATGCCAGGGTCTTCGAGCAGGCGCGAAATATCTTTCTCCGCGAAGCGCGCAACCTTCGCCGGTTCGAATCCCTTGAACGCCCTGCGGAAGTTTTCGCGCTTGCGAAGGATGGTGATCCACGACAGCCCGGCCTGGAAACCCTCGAGCATCAATTGCTCCCAGAGCATGCGGGAGTCGTGCAGCGGTACGCCCCATTCGGTGTCGTGGTATTCCAGGTAAAGCGGATCGGTGCCCGCCCATGGGCAGCGCTTTGGTTCTTTCGTCATCGAACTAGAGGCCCAGGTCGGAGAGCCCCGGATGATCGTCCGGACGGCGCCCCAGAGGCCAGTGAAATTTTCGCTCGCTCTCTGCGATGGGGAGGTCGTTGATGCACGCGTAGCGATGGTGCATTTCGCCTGCCTCGTCGAATTCCCAGTTCTCGTTGCCATAGGAGCGGAACCAGTTCCCGCTGTCGTCGTGCCATTCGTAGGCGAAGCGCACGGCGATGCGATCGCCGGTGAACGCCCACAGCTCCTTGATCAGCCGGTACTCGTGCTCGCGAGCCCACTTGCGCGTGAGGAATTCCACGATCTGCGCCCGCCCGCGCACGAACTCCGCGCGGTTACGCCACTGGCTGTCCGGCGAATAGGCCAGAGCCACTTTCTCCGGGGTGCGACTGTTCCATCCGTCCTCCGCAAGGCGAACCTTGCGGACGGCGGTTTCCTGGGTGAACGGCGGTACGGGCGCGGCCATGGCAAGGATTCCTTACGCGGGGGATGGCACTGTATGGCGGATGCGTGGCTACGGGCTTGCACATCCTATCCCACCACGCCCCTCGACCCGCCCTATCGATATTTGCCGTCCTCACCGCGCGACCAGTGAGGTGACGGATCGACGGGGCCGTCCACGGCGAACAGGTGCCGCAGTCGCGAGGGCTGCGAACGCAGGTACTGCTTGGGAGCACGCACCGTGGCCCCAAGCTGGGCCGCCGCATGCCACGGCCAATGCGGGTCGTAAAGGATCGCTCGCGCCAGCGCGATCAGGTCCGCATCGCCGGTGGCGACGATGGCCTCCGCGTGCTCCGGGTCCGTGATGAGCCCCACCGCGACGACCGGCATCGACACCGCCTGCTTCACCCCGCGCGCGAACGGCACCTGGTAGCCGGGGCCGACGGCGATGCGCTGCGCGTGGTGCAGGCCGCCCGTGGAAACGTGGATCGCGTCGCAACCGCGCGCCTCCAGGGCCTTGGCGAACGCGATCGTCTGCTCAAGGTCCCATCCGCCTTCCACCCAATCGGTGGCCGAAACGCGCATGCTCACCGGCCGGTCGGCCGGGAACGCCGCCCGTACCGCGTCGAAAACCTCCAGCGGGAAGCGCATGCGATTCTCGAGCGAGCCGCCGTATTCGTCGGTACGCTGGTTCGACAGCGGCGACAGGAACTGGTGCAGCAGGTATCCGTGTGCACCGTGCAACTGGACGAAATCCAGGCCCAGGCGGGCTGCACGTCGCGCCGCGGCGGCGAAGGCATCGCGAATACGCCCCAGCCCTTCCTTGTCCAGCGCTACCGGAGAATGGTTGTCGGGATGGAAAGGAATGGCGGAGGGTGCGACGGTCTGCCACCCACGCGCATGGTCAGGCAAAAGCTGCGCTCCACCTGCCCAGGGCACCTCCGTGGAGGCCTTGCGTCCCGCATGGTTCAGCTGGATGCCAAGCGTGATGTCCGACCACCGCCGCACGCTTTCCACCGTCGTGCGCATGGCTTCTTCGGTGGCGTCGTCGTAAAGGCCCACGTCCGCCCAGGTGATGCGTCCCTCGGGCAGGACGGCCGACGCTTCGATCGTGAGCAGCGCCGCGCCCGACCGGGCGAGCTGGCCCAGGTGGACGGTGTGCCAGTCGTTCATCTGGCCGTCTTCGGCGGAGTACTGGCACATCGGGGCGATGACGATGCGGTTCGGTAGTTCGCGATCGCGAATGGAGATGGGCTGGAAAAGCGCCGGGTGCGCCATGGAGTGCTCCACGAAGGTGAGATTTGCCTCAGTGTCACATGGAGACCGAAACGGGTTTGGCAACCCCGGCGCGGGGGATGACAGGACCGTGCCCTGTCGGGAATCATCGGGCGCTATCCTGCGCCCCGGCTATTCCATACCCCTAGGATTTCGCAAGTAATGATGTCGTTCTTTCTCGCCTTCACCGTGTTCGCCGTGGTCTGCCGTGTGGCCAGCCTCGTCGTCTCCCTGCGCCACGAGGCCGCGCTGAAGCGCGCCGGCGCCGTCGAATACGGCGCGCTCAACAGCAACCTGCTCGCCCTTTGCCACGTGCTCTTCTATGTGGCCGCCATCTGGGAGGGCTGGGCCCGCGGCCCGCAACTCGACGCGGTGGCCGCCGTGGGCATCGCGCTGTACCTCGTCGCCCTGCTGTTCCTCTACTACGTGGTGCACCTGCTGGGCCGGCTGTGGACGGTGAAGCTCATCATCGCCAGCGACCACGAGCTCGTGACGCATCCGCTGTTCCGCGCGATCCGCCACCCGAACTATTTCCTCAACATCCTTCCCGAACTGGTCGGCCTGTGCCTGGCCCTGCACAGCTTCAAGACCCTGGCGATCGGCCTGCCGATCTACCTCGTGCCCCTGACCGTGCGGATCGTGCAGGAAGAAAAGGCGATGCGGGCGCGGTTCGGCTGACGATCAAGCCCGGCCGAGCACCAGGTGCATGGCCTGTTCGCCTTGCATGTACTCGGTCACCTCGTATCCCAGGGCCGGAAGGTCCAGGCCGGCGAACAGCGCCTCACCCTGGCCGAGCAGCACAGGCGATACCGCGATGTGCAGCACGTCGATGGCACCGGACTGAAGATACTGGCGAACGGTCTCGGTACCCCCGCCGATCCGTACGTCGCGACCGTCCGCGGCGGCTTTCGCGCGGGACAACGCTTCGTCGACGCCGCCGGTCACGAAATGGAACACCGTGCCGCCGTCCATCCTGAGGGGATCCCGCGGGTAGCGGGTGAGGACGAACACCGGGCAATGGTAAGGCGGGGTATCGCCCCACCACCCCTTCCATTCGTCGTCCGGCCATTCGCCGCGGATCGGACCGAACATGTTGCGGCCCATGACCCATGCACCGAGGCCTGCCATCGACTGCGCGGCGAAGCGCTCGTCCACTCCCGTGGAACCCCCTTCCTTGCCCACCATGGCGTGGAAGGTCTTCGTCCCCGTGAGCCAGCGATGCAGTCCTTCCGCGCCGACACCCATCGGCTGCTCGAGGCTCTGGTCGCGACCGGCAGCGAAGCCGTCGGCGGAGACGGAAAACCCATTCACACGAACTTTCGTCACGGCCGGCCCCTTCCTTTCCATTGCAAGAACGTCCCGTGTCGCATATCCGGCGCGGGCGCGCAAGCGAGAATCGGGTTGCATTCCCGTGCGATGAACGGGATCAGCCTTCCTTCCCCAGCCCCGTCTGCTGCAGGAGGATCAACAGCGCGCTGTCGACCCAGCGGCGACCGATGCTTTCGCGGCGGCCCTCCATGTGCACCGTGGCCAGTTCCTCGGCCGGCACGGGCGAGTCGAGACCGTCGCCTTCGACGCGGACGCGATACCACGCGGACGCGGGCTTCAGGTCCTTCGCGGGAGCGGTGGGATTCAGCGGGATAGGACCACCGTGGTTCTTCGCCAGCATCAGGTTGGGCAGGTGCTCCATCGCGCCGTTGTCCACCGCGACCACGCGGCCATGCAGCGGATTCCAGCGGCCATGCGGATACACGGTCACCTCCGATCCGGGAACGAGGCGCGCGCGGTCCGCTTCCGATACCAGCACGTCAGCACGCCACCGCGTGCCGCCTACCACGGTGGCGATGCGCGAGCCCGGTGACACCCAGTTGCCCGGCTGGAGCGTCGTGTCGAGGTCGCGCACGACGCCACCTTCGCTCGCCACCAGGCGCAGGCGGTGGAGTTCGGCGTCGCTTGCCTGCCGCTGCACGTCGTACTGGTCGGCCATGCGCTCGGCGACCACCTGCTTGGCGACGCCGTCGCGATCCAGCGCCACCGCGCCACGCGCGGCGGACTCGTAGGCATCGCGCAACGCGTTGGCTTTCGCCGTCTCGTCTTTCGGTGACGGCGCCGAAAGTTCGAACAGCACCTGCCCCGGCTTCACGTGATCGCCTTCGCGAACGCCGACATGCTCGAGGCGGGCCGGGAACGGCGTGAACACCGGCTGTTCGATGCCCGCTTCCACCAGCCCGTCCGCGGTGATGCCCGAGGACCACGGCACGAAGAGAACGATGGCCAGAGCGCCGATCACGGCAAGCCAGCGGCCCAATCTGGCGCGCTGGATCTCCGCGCGGCGCGCCCACCATGTCCGGACTTCGTAGAACATAGGCTTCACCACGAACGTCACGATTTCCACCAGGAAGAGAATGAGGCCAAGGGCCTTGAAGAACGCGTGGTAGACGACCACGGCGATGCCCACGAAAAGGGTGAGCCGGTACAACCATGTGAAGAACGCGAAGCCGGTGAGGAACGCCGCGAAGCGCGGCGATACGGCATCGGGACGGGGGTCCTCGATGCCCAGGAGCGTGCGTCGCACCCAGCGCTTGGCCCAGCGCCCCGCCCGCTCGTGCAAGCCGGGATAGTCGAGCGCGTCGGCCAGGATGAAGTAGCCGTCGAAACGCATGAACGGACTGGCGTTCACCGCGATGGTCAGCACCCAGGCCGTCGTGCCGAGGAAGAACAATGCATTCTTGAAGTTGCCTTCGGGCGCGAACGACCACAGCAGCGTGCACCACGCCGCCAGCACGCCCTCCGCCATGACGCCCGCCGAGGCGATCGCCAGGCGGCGCCTCGATCCTTCCAGCTTCCAGCTTTCGCCGGTATCGGTGTATGCCATGGGCCACATCACGAGCAACGCCACGCCCATGTGGCCCACCCGCACGCCATAGCGTGTCGCCATGAACGCGTGCCCGAACTCGTGCCAGCACTTGGAGAAAACGAGCGCGCCGGCGAATGCCACCACGCCGTCCCAGCTCATGGCGCCGCGCAGGTTGGCCTGCACGGTGTCCCATTGGCGTGCCGCCAGCAGCAAACCCAGCACAGCGGCGATCAGGGTCGCGACGAGGAACCGCGTGCCGAACATCCAGCGCACATAAGGCAGCGCCCGCCGGAGGAAGCGCTCTGGCCGGATGAGCGGAATGCGAATGAACAGGTAGTTCTGCAACAGCCAGTGCATCGCCGAGCCCTGCCGTTTCGGCATCGCGGCACGCAGGAGCTGCTGCTGTTGCAGGAAGCGGACGAAGTCCACGACGTCTTCGGGCTCGGGGGCGAGCGTGGTGTTCGCTGCCACGGCTTCGGCGATGCGTGCCGGATCGCACAGCGACCAGTGCCGCAGGATCTCGAACTCCAGCCAGCCGATGCGGAAGAACTGGTTACGCACGGGATCGGACAGGTGCCACGCGGGCGAGCCGTCACGGTTCCGCCCCGCGGGATGAATGGCCAACTCGTCACGCAACGCAGGCCACGGCGGCGGGGCCGCCGCTTGCATCGCACCCATCGTGGCCGCTGCCGCGGGCATCGTCAGAGCCCGCTCCATGCTCGTACGGCCGCTAGCGGCCGGCGCAGCATGAGGTAACCCAGCACGCTCCACCGGCCGGATACGCGAGCCGTGCCCTGCAAGCCGATACGGGCACCCGGCGGCGTGCCGTCGATCGTGCCGCGCAGCACGTAGCTGGCCACGCCGTTGGGCGCCTCCACCGGCTGGTAGCCGGCATAGTCGAGGTGCGCGTCGAGCGGCGACAAGGGAGCCACCTTGAGGAATACCGTCATCGGTGCCTGCGACGCGAGGTTCGTCGCCTCGCCCACAGGTGCCCACGCCCGCACGCCCAGCGCGTGCGGATCGGCCAGCAGGCCGATGCGCTCGCCGGTCTGCACCGGGCGCCCGGCCCAGTCGTCGGGATCGGAATAGACGAACACGCCGTCGGCCGGCGCGCGGATCGCAAGCTTGTCCACTTCACGTTGGAGCGAATCCACGTCCACCTGGCGCTCGCGCCACTTGCCCTCGGCAAGGCCGAGGTCGGCTTTCGCGTTCTGGCTTTCGATGGCCTGTTGCGCGGCCTGGTGCATTTCCACGCTGGCCGTGGCGAGTTCCGCCCGGGCCACGGCAAGCTTGTTGCGCAGGGTGGTGTCGTCGAGTTCAGCGAGCAGCTGCCCGGCCTTTACCTGCGTATTGGGCAACACGGTCATGCGATGGATCACGCCCTCGCGCGGCGAAGCGATCACCTGGCTGCGCGTGGAAATGATCTCGGCCGGCACCAGCGTGTATTCCCGCATGGGAATCAACAGCACGAGCAATAGGGCCGCCAGCGCGTATTGCAGGCGCCGGCCGCTGCTCGCCTTTCGCCACCAGCGTTGCAAACGCGTCGGCCGCGCCACCAGCGACCACCATGCGTAGCCGTAAAGGCTTGCCAGTTGCAGGAGGGCGAATTCCGCACCGTCGGCGACGAGTGTCGTCGGCCACGCATCGTCGCGCGCGAGGAACAGCAGCGCACCGACGTTCTTGTCCGGACCCACCAACGGCAGCACCCACACGTGGGCCGGAAGCCATTCGCTCCACTCCGAGGCAAGTTCCTCGCCGAGCATCTCGGGAGAGAGCGGCAGCACCCGGGCCTTCGGGGACAGATCCGCGCAGAGGGTGGCGATCTTGCGCGCCACCGCCACGAGCCAGAGCGCGTAAGGCGTGTTTGGATCCGGGTCGGCCAGACCGGAGTGCGACACGAGCCGCGGACCCCGCGTCGTGGAAAGCGTCACCAGCGCCGCCTGCCGGTAATCCACCAGCAGGCGCGTTTCGTTGCAGGCCACGAAGCCAAGCTCCGCGGCGGTGGTGGCGGCTTCCACACGGGCGGCGAGCGCGTAGAAGCGCGACGGCGCGGTCGCGCCGCGGGTGTCCGGTGCGTTCATCGGTTCAGCCTTTCCCGCCGCTCTTCGCAGGCGTGGCACGGCCGCTCATGCCAGGCAGGACACGGCTGGCGTCGCCGAGGAAGTCAGCCTCGATCTCGATCGTCTGGCTGACCGCGTCCACGCGGCCGCTCAGGCGAGTCACGTTCAACACGTAATGCTCGCCGGTTTCGTCCACGCTCGCTTCGAGGTGCGCGCCCGGGCGAAGCCACGCGATCCAGTTCGACGGAACGTTGAGCCGCGCCTTGGGCGTGCCGTTGCCGACGAGGTCGACGACCGGCGCCCCCGGCGCGACACCCTGCCCTTCCTTCACGTGAACGCGAGCCACACGGCCCGCGAACGGAGCGACGAAGCGGCATTGCGCAAGCTCGGCGTCGAAGATGCGCATCTGGCTGCGTGTACGGTTCACGTCGGCGGCGGTTAGTTCCACCTCCAACGCCGCCGCGGACTGCAGGCCCTGCAGTTTCGCCTTCGCTTCGTAGCGCAGCTGTGCCGCGTTGAACTCGGCCTCCGCCGCGGCGCGCTTGGCCTCGAGGTCGCTGCAATCGAGCGCCACGAGCACCTTGCCCTTCGCCACGGTGTCGCCGAGCTGGGCGTACACCCGCGCGACGCGACCGCCGGCCACCGCGGACAGCGGCGCCTCGCGGTCGGCTACCACGAGGAAGCGGACGGGCGCCTGGGTCCCGGCAGCGGACGAGGACTGTGCCTGCGCGGAACCCGCCAGGCCCATGGCAAGCAGACCGGCAACACTCATCGCTTTCCTGATCACCTTCTCTATCGGATACATACGGCTCACGGCTGGCCGGCGGCCGCCGTCTCCGGCGCCGCGACGAGCTGGTGCACTTCACCCATGACCGAGAGCGTGGCGGCCTCGGCCAGCGCCGCGACGGCGCGCGTGCTCACTTCGTTCGGCAGGAAGCTGCGGTAGCTCTGCGTCATCAGGCGCTTGCCCGACTTGTCCTGCACGATCACGTCCCACTGCGCGCGCGTGGCGTTCTTGCCGGGCGTGCTGCTGAAATGCAGCTCCATCGCCAGCGCGTCCGCGCCCATGCCGAGCGAGACCTGGTTGCCGGTCATCACCTTGCCGACGGCCGCACGCACGGCGCCGCCGTCCACACGTGCCGGCAAGCCGGTCACAGTGAGCTCCACCGGGCGGTTCATTTCGACGGCATCCGCCGCCTGCGTGAACACCTGCTGCTCACCGCCGGAAAGGCTGGTCTGGATCGCCCGCGACAGTGCAGGCAGATCGGTGCCTGCTACCTGCTCGGGCATCAGGTCGATACCCACTGAGTTCAGCACGCGCCCATAGGCGGACTGTGCCGCGGCGTAGGACGAGGCTTCCTGGAAGCGCGAGACCATGGAGCGTGCCTGCGTGCGCAGGGTCTCCAGTTCGCTCGTCAGCTGGTTGCTGGAACCGGCGCGCGCCACGCTGGCAAGGCGCTGGTCGACCCGTGCCGACTCGTCCGCCAGCTGGTGGTCGTACACGGCGAGCTTGTAGCGCTCCACCGAAACGCGCACCTGGGTGAGCACGGCCATGCTGAGCGCCATGCGCCGCGCATCGTCCACCTTCATGCGCGCCTCGTTCGTGCGCTTGATGGCGGGAATGCCCGCAAGGCGGAACAGGTTCATCGACATGCTGACGCCGCCCTGGGCCCAGCTCTCGTTGTACAGGTACTTATTCGAATCATAGCCACCGCCGCCGAACAGGTTGAGGTTCGGGAACAGTGCGGCGATCTGCTTCTTCGTCTCGATGGCGTCGATACGCGTCTTGTAATCTTCCTCGCGGAGCTCGGGACGCTGCTCGAGGGCCATCTGCTCCAGCTGGTCGAGGTTCGACGGCACCTGCGACAGGCTTGTTTCCTTCGTGTCGGCCAGCGTGAAGTCCGTGCCGGGGGCAAGGTTCATCAGCGCGGCGAGTTCGCGCTTGGCGAACTCCATTTCCTGGCGCTTCTCGGTCACCAGCGTCATGGCGTCGAGCAGCGCGCGCTGGTACTCCAGCCCCTCCACCGGCGGCAGCACGCCGGCGCGCTCGGCCTGGCGGGTCTTCTCGAGCGCGGCCTGGATGTTGTCGGCCAGCACCTGGGTCTCGCCCAGCAGGCGCTGCGCGCCCAGCGCACGCCAGTAGGCGTCGCGCACGTCCTGCACGATGTTCTGCAGCACCTTGCGGCGGCGTTCGTCGGTGACGTTCACGTCGTCCGCCTGCTGCTTCGCGCGGTAGTAGCTCAGACCGAAGTCCAGCACGTCCCACGACAGCGTGGCGTCGGCGAGGAAGTGCACGCGCTCTTCCGACGTCGACGGACGCAGGCTGACGACGCGGTCCTGGATGCCGATGCTGGTGCCGCCCGAATCGTTGCTGCGCCAGCGATAGCCGGCGTCGGTCATGAGCTTCGGCAGCATGTCGAGTTCCGACACGTCGAGCAGGCCGCGCGACAGCGCGGTTTCCATGAGCTTCAGGCGGTAATCGAGGTTGTACTTGAGCGACCGGGCCATCACGTCGGAAAGCGTCAGCGCCCCGGTGACGGGCTCCTGCCCCTTGTACATGGCCTGCTGGTCGTTACGCACGCGGGTGGCGACCTCGTCGTGCGTGAGCGGCTTGGGCTTCACCGCGCCGCAGCCGGTCAGGAAGACCGCCAGGGCGATGGTGGCGGAAAGGGTGACGGGACGCAGCGCGGACTTCGGCATGGCGGTCTTCATGGCTGTGGAATGGAGCATGGAAGTTCGTTTCCTCGAGTACGTGTCCGGCGAACCCTTCCGGGTCGCCGGCTCGCGATTAATGACGTGGCGGAATGACGGCGGGCACGACGGTGACGGGTACGGCGGCGGCCTGGGCCATGGCCACGATCTGCGCCGTGAGCGATGGCGCGCCGCCCGGAGTGGACGTCGACGACGGAACCAGGATCACGGAGACCGGCTCGCGCACGGCCGGCGCCTCCCGCGGCACGGGCTCGCCGCGATGCGCCGCGTGCGTACGCTCGTGGCGTTCGCCGCTGCGCTCGTGCCCCGCCTGTTCGCGGTCCGCGACGTGCTTCAGCGCGAAGGGCGAGAAATCGTCCCAGAGCGGGCTGGAAGCCAGGCCGAAGTCGTTGAGTGCAACGCGCGAGCGTGCATGCGCCTCCGCCAGGATCTTGTGCGAGAAGCCCACCCCGTCGTTGAGCACGAACTGGCTGTTCTCCGGATCCTGCGGCAACTCGCCGATGCCGTTGAGATCGAGGCGTCCGGTCACCCACTGGTTCTGCCAGCGCAAGGTGTCATCCTGCGACTGGTCCACCTCCGGCAGCACGAACAGTCCCGGCTCGTAGCCCTGGCGGATGTCGCGCCGGGGGAACTCGTGCGCCAGCGGGAAGATCTGGTCGCCCTCACGAGCCTGTATCGGCGGCGTCGTGCCGTGGATCGTGATGGTCAACCGCGCTTCACTCGTGTCGCCGTCCGCGTCGGTGATGGTGTAGACGAACACCTCCGTCAGCGTGCGGCTCGCATCGAGCGCGCTCACCTTCGGGTTGCCCGTATCCAGCTTGTAGCTGTAGGTACCGTCGGCGTTGAGTACCAGCGTGCCGTACTCGCCCTTGCTGGCGCCACCGACCGCACCGACCTCGCCCGTGTTCGCCGAACTCACTGCCGTCAGTGGGCCGCCATTGGCGGCACCGTCGGCACCGATGCGGTCGGAACCGTCGTGCGAGCCGTCCTTGCCCGTGAACACGTTGCCCGCGGCACCGGTCTGGCCGCCGTCCTGCACGATGGTGGCGCTGTCGTCGCGCGCTACCGGAACATCATTGGCGATGGCGATCGTCAAGGTTCCGGTAGAGGTGCCGCCGCCGGCATCGCGCACGGTGAGCCCGATGTCGTCGACGGTGTCCTTGCCGGCAGGCTGCGGCACGGCATGGTCCAGCGTATAGGTGTAGCTGAGCGTTCCCGCCGTCGGAACGCCACCGACCGTGGACGTCGGCTTGAAGCCCGTGAGCACCAGCGTGCCGTCCGGCGTGTGGATGGTCACCGGCGAGCCATTCGAGAGCGCGGTCAGTTCCGCGGTCGTGAGCGTCGTGCCGCCGACCGTCACGCTGGTCAGGCCGTCGTCGGCGGTGAGGCCGATCGTGCCGGTCACGACCTGCGTACCATCGTGGTCGACCAGGCCGCCTTCGTGGACCGTGGCGTGCCCTTCCGCGCCACCGTTGCCGTCGACGGGCACCACCGTCGGACCGCCGTCGGTGCGGCCGTGGATCGTGATGGTCAGCCTCGCGGTGCTGGTGTCGCCGTCCGCATCGGTGATGGTGTACGTGTAGACGTCGGTCAGCGTCTCGCCATTCTTCAGTGCGTTGACCGTCGGGTTGGCGTTGTCCACCGCATAGCTGTAGCTGCCATCGGCGTTGAGCGTAAGCGAACCGTAGTGGCCGGCCACACCCGAACCGACGTGACCGTTCACCGGGCCGTTGGCGCTGCCGGCGACGACACCGGAGACCGGTGTCGACGTGGCATCCGCGCCGACACGGTCGGGAACGTCTCCCGTGCCGCCACCGCCGACCACGTTGCCCGTGACGGCGGAGCCGTCTTCGTTCACGTCGTTGTGGTCGGCGTGTGCGGTGGGGACATCGTCGACGATGTCCACCAGCAGGGTGCCCGCGACGTTGCCGCCACCGGCATCCGTGACGGTCAGCGCGATCGCGTCGACGCTGTCGCCGGCGCCAGGCTGGCCCACGGCGTGGTCGAGCGTGTACGTGTAGCTGAGCGTACCGGCGGTCGGAACGCCTCCCACCGACGCCGTCGGCTGGAAGCCCGTCAGCACGAGCGTGCCATCCGGCGTATGGATGGTCACCGGCGATCCGCTGGAGAGCGTCGCGAGATCGGCAAGGCCGATCGTCGTTCCGCCCACCGTGACGCTCGAGAGACCGTCGGCCGCGGTGAGGTCGATGGTGCCGCTCGTTACCTGCGATCCGTCGTGATCGACCAGGCCGGCTTCGTCGACCGTCGCATGACCCGCGATCCCGCCGTTGCCGTCCACCGGCGTCACCGTCGGCACGCCGTCGGTATGGCCGTGGATGGTGACGGTGAGCGTCGTGGTGCTGGTGTCGCCGTCCGCGTCGGTGATCGTGTATGTGTACACGTCGGTGATCGTCTGGCCGTCACGGAGCGCGTTGACCGCTGCGTTGTTGTCGTCGACCGTGTAGCTGTAGCTGCCGTCGGCGTTGAGCGTGAGCGAGCCGTACTGGCCTGCGATACCCGCACCGAGGTTGCCCGCCACCGTGCCGCCCACGTTGCCAGCGGCGACACCCGTCACCGTCGTGGGGTTGTCCGCGCCGAGGCGATCGGCCACGTCACCCGCGCCGCCGCCTGTCAGGACGTTTCCGCCCACCGGCGAGCCGTTCTCGGTCGCATCGGCGGCATCGGCGCGTGCGGTCGGCGCGTCGTTCACGATATCGACCGTCAGTTCGCCCGTGCCGGTAGTGCCGCCGGCATCCGTGACCGACAAGGCGAATACATCGGTGCTGTGAGTGCGATCCGAGCCCGTCTGGGCCAGGGACGCATTGAGTGTGTACGTGTACGAGAGCGTGCCGCCGGTCGGCACACCGCCCACGAAACCATTCGGCGTGAAGCCGGTGAGGACGAGGGTGCCATCGGCCGTGTGGACCGTGATCGGCGAACCCGCAAGCGCGGCGAGCTCTGCCGCGGTCACCGTCGTGCCGCCGACTTCGATCTGCACCAGGCCATCGGGGGCCGAGATGGCCACCGTATCCGAAACGACATGGCTATGGCCGAGCGGGCCGTCCGGCGTGAGGCCCGATTCCCACACCGTCGCCTCGCCGACGCTCTCGACACCGTTGCCGGTACCGTTACCGTCGTGCGGCGCGATGGTGGGACCGCCGTCCGTGTGCCCGTGAATGGTGATCGTGACCGTCGTGGTGCTGGTGTCGCCGTCCGCGTCGGTGATGGTGTAGGTGTAGGTGTCCTGGAGCGTTTCGCCGTCCTTGAGCTTGTTGACGTCCGCGTCGTCGTTGTTCACGGCGTAGCTGTAGCTGCCGTCGGCATTGAGCGTCAGGGTGCCGTGCAGTCCGGTGACGCCCGTGCCCACCTGGCCGACCACCGTACCGCCGGTGTTGCCCGCCGCGACGCCGGTCACCGTGGTGGGTGCATCCGCGCCGCCGCGATCCGCGACATCGCCCGCGCCGCCACCGGCAAGCACGTTGCCGCCAACGGACGGACCGTCTTCGTCGGCGTCCGCGTGATCGGCATGGGCCAGCGGTGTGTCGTTGACGATCTCGACGACGAGGCTGCCGGTGTTGCTTCCGCCGCCGGCATCGTTGACCGTGAGCGCGATCGTGTCGGTGCTGTGGTCCTGCCCCGTCTGGGTCAAGGGAGCCTTGAGCGTGTACGTATACGTGAGCGTGCCGGCGGTCGGTACGCCGCCCACCGTCGCCGTCGGAGCGAAGCCGGTGAGGACGAGCGTGCCGTCGGGCGTGTCGATAGGCTTCGGCGAGGTGCCTAGGTTCTGCAGGTCGCTGAGCGAAACGGTGACGCCGCCCACCACGATGCTATCGAGACCGTCACCGGCGGTGATGCCGATCGTTCCGCTCGTGACCTGGGAACCGTCGTTGTCGACGAGGCCGGATTCGTGCACCGTGGCGTGCCCTTCGGCGCCCCCATTGCCGTCCACCGGCACGATGGACGGCACGCCGTCGGTCTTGCCATGAATGGTGACCGTGAGCGTCGTGGTGCTGGTGTCGCCGTCCGCGTCCGTGATGGTGTAGGTGAAGGTGTCCTGGATCGTCTCGCCGTTCTTCAGCTTGTTGACGGCGGGGTCGTTGTCGTTCACGGCGTAGCTGTAGCTGCCGTTGGCATTGAGGGTGAGCGTGCCGTGCTGGCCGGCCACGCCCGCGCCCGTACCACCGGCGACATCGCTACCGACGTTGCCGGCCGCGACGCCCGTGACGGTCGTAGGCGTATCGGCGCCTGTACGGTCGGCCACGTCGTTCGCACCACCGCCCGTGATGACGTTACCCGTGGCTGCGGCGCCGTTCTCGTTGACATCGGCCGCGTCCGCGTGCGCGGTCGGAGCATCGTCGATGATGTCGATGACCAGCGCGCTGCCTTCGTCGCCGCCTTGGGTATCGCCGCCTGCGTCTGTCACGGTAAGCGCGATGTTCTCGACGGTTTGCGTGGCCCCCGGCTGTGACTGCGCGCGGTCAAGGGTATAGGTGTAGCTGAGCGTGCCGGCCGTAGGGATGCCGCCGACTGTCGCGCTGGCCGTGAAGCCGGTAAGCACGAGCGTACCGGCGGGCGTGTCGATCGTCTTCGGTGCCCCGCCCAGGTTCTGCAGCTCGGCGAGCGAGACGCTGACTCCGCCGACCGTGATGCTCTTGAGGCCATCGGCCGCCGTCAGGTCGATGGTGCCGGACGTGGTCTGCGTGCCGTCGCCATCGGCCAGACCCGACTCGTGCACCGTGGCGTGCCCTTCGGCACCGCCGTTGCCGTCCACCGGCACCACCTCCGGCGTACCGTCGGTGTGGCCGTTGATGGTGATGGTGAGCGTCGTGGTGCTGGTGTCGCCGTCGGCGTCGGTGATGGTGTACGTGTAGACGTCGGTGAGGCTCTGACCGTCCTTCAGCGCGTTCACGGCCGGGTCGCTGTTGTTCACCACATAGCTGTAGCTGCCGTCCGCATTGAGCGTCAGCGTGCCGTGCTGGCCCGTGACACCCGCGCCGACGCCACCGCTCACGGTGCCGCCCGTCGCGCCTGCCGCGACGCCCGTGACCGGGTTGGCCGTGGCATCGGCACCGACATGGTCGTTGCCCAGGACGCTGCCCGAAGCTGCGGCACCGTCTTCGTTCACGGTGCCCGTGTCCGCCGTGGTGGTGGGCACGTCGTCGGCGATGTTGACGGTGATGCTGCCGTTGTCGGTGAAGCCGGCGCTATCGCGCGTCGAAATCGCGATGCCTTCGCTGCTGGTGGTGGCGCCCGGCTGGCTCACCGGGCCGGTCAGCTCGTAGTGGTACACCAGGGTGCCATGCGCGTCGTCCGCGCCCTGCACGTAGCCGGTGATGACGAGCGTGCCATGGGCGGTCTGGATCGTGCGGTCCGCCAGGTCGACACTGGCGAGGTCTTTCAGCTGCGCGAGCGTCAGCGTGACGAAGTGGCCGGCACCGTCCGCCGGATTGCCGACGGTCACGCTGTCGAGGTTGTTGAAGAGATCGATGCTTTCCGTGCCGTTCACACCCTGGCTGCCGCTGCCGTTGGCCAGGCCGGCTTCGTTCACCGCCGTGGTGCTGCTGATGGTCACGTCGAACACGCGCGTGGTGACGAGCGCGCTGGACGAACCGTCGGCGTAACCGTACTGGTCGCCGATGGTGGTCGGGTCGCTGCCTTCGTTCGCGGCCGCATCGCCGTCCAGCGTGCCCTGGTCGGGGCGGCTGCCGTGGTTGCCGTTGTCGTTGACCGTCACCTGCACCTGGAACGTGCCGTTCCAGAAGGCGTTGTTGTCACCGTTCGCCGCTGCCGGCAGCTTGACGCCCACGGCGTTGATCGCCGTTTCCACCTGGTCGATCGACCCGGTGATGGTGATCGAGCGATGGTCGCCGGAAATGGTGTACGACGCGCCGCCGAACGTGCCCGACAGGGCGGTGGCGCCGTTCACGTCGTTCACCAGGAAGCCGTTCGGGAGCGCCACGGTCGCCGTGACGCTGTCGGTGCCCGCGTCGGGATCGGCAAGCGTGATGTGGCTCAGCGTGTAGTGCCCGGCGACGTTTTCGGCCGCCGCATTCGGTGCGGTGACGCCGATGGCCGTGGGATTGTTCACCGACGAGGGGAAGACCACGCGGTAAGCCGATGTCACGTTCTTGCCGAGGCCACCCGGAACGGCGGCATAGGGGTCGACGGTGGTCGTGGGAATGTTTTCCACGCCGCCGGCGGCATTCGCGTTCTGGCCGCCATTGGCAGCCGTGCCCGACAGCGCACCCGTGGCGAGGTCGCGCACGCGGTCGTCGGCAATGACTTCCACGCGGTACGACTGGTCGGCGTTGGCGAGCGAACCGCCGATCGATACCTGCAGGCCCGCCAGGTACTGGTTGATCTGGTCGCGCGTGCCGCGGATCACCAGCGCGTCGCCGGTGCCGTCATAGGTTCCGTCGACGGTCACGCCCGAACCCGTGTTGCTCGAACCGAGCACGATGCTCGCGTAGGCGGCCTGCGAGAGCGCCACGCCATTGGCGTCGGTGACACGCACCGTCACCTGCATGAAGTCGGTTTCGCCGGTGGTGATGCCGCCGCCGTCAGCGTAATCGGGATCGTTCACCGAGAACCCGTCCACGGCCGTGCTGCCGTTGAGGTACACGGTTCCGGTGCCCTTGGTCACCGTCGGGGCGTCGTTCACGGCGATGACGTCGATGCCGATCTGCACCGGTGACGGGTTGTTCGCGACGCTGCCGCTGCCCGTGTCGTCGCCGATGCGCGAGCCGGCATCGTCGAAGCTCATGGTGAGCGTCACGTCGCCGGGCTGGCCGCCGTTGAGGTCGTGGTTGACGTTCGGCGCGCTCAGGTAGGTGAGACCGTTCGTCGCGTCGTTCAGCAGCGCCTGGATGTCGCTGGCGCGGCCCGTCAGCACCAGCGTCGACGTGTTGTCGCCGGAGATTGTCACGCCGGCGAAGCTGGTCTGGTTGCCGCTGCCGCCGATGCCGAGCGAACCGCTGGGCACGGTCAGGGTGACCGTCACCGGCGTGTCGAAGGCCGCCGATTCCGCGTCGCTGACGACGAAACCGCCGCCGATGTGCGTGGGCTGGTCTTCGTACGTGGCCGGAATGCTGCCCGGACCGCTGATGACGCCCGGATCGTTCACGCTGGACGCGCGTACCACGACCGCGCCGGCGGAGAGGTTGCCGCTGTTCGCCGGCACCGCGTCGTTGTACCAGTCGTAGTTAGTGGTATCGACCGGGCTGGTGGCCGAACCGCCGCCCGTGCCTGCATCGGGCGACTGGTTGACGGCACCGCCATTGGCTCCGCCGACGAGATTGCCGCTGGCGTCGCGCAGGCGATCGTCCGCGATCACCTGCACCTGGTATTTCGCATCCTGGTCGCCGGCGAAGGTGACGGTCAGGCCGGCCAGCGCCGCGTTGATCTGCGCACGCGTGCCGGTCAGCACGAGGTAGTCGCCCGAGCCGTCCTTGTCGGCATCCACGACCACGCCGCTGCCGGCGCCGAAGCCGATCGACACGCCATCCGCGGTGTAGTCGCCGGCGTGGAACGCCGTGCCATCCGCGTTGAGCAGGCGTACCGTGACCTGCATGTAATCGGTCTCGCCCGCACCGACCGTCGTCAGGTCGGGATCGCTCACGGAGAAGCCCGGCACCTCGTTGTGCTGCGGATTGCTGCTGTCGAGGTTGATCGGTCCGCTGGGCGCGGTGACCTTGGGTGCGTCGTTCGTCGGATCGGTATAGATCCAGAACTCGTTGCCCGCCTGTTCCTTGTCGCCGTCGGAAATGGTGAAGCCGAACTTGTCGTCCGGCGTGGACGGGTAGCCGGTGCTGCTCGTCTCGGTACCATCGTTCAGGTAATAGATGTGGCCGGCGGCCACGTCGGCCTGCGTGAATGACGAGCCCTTGCCGAGGACGTGGAAGTTCACGCCATCGGTGGAGAACGCGATGTTGCCGTGTGCCGGCGCGGTCGTGATCACGTACTGCACCTGGACGCTGCTGCTGTCCGGGTCGTAGGCCTGGAGCATGGCCGGGGTGATCTGCGCGTATCCGCCTTCGGGCAGCGTAAGCGGCTCGTTGACCGGCGTGCCGCCGATCTGGTTCGGCGAACCCGACGGCACCGTCGGGTCGGCCTGGGTGGGATCCTTGGCGATCTGCGGCGCGTCGTTGACGTTGGTGATCTGGATGGTGACGTTGGCGTCCGTTGCGGACTTCGCACCCCAGCGGTCCTGCGCTTCCACCGTGAATGTGGCGCTGCGCACCTCGGAACCGTTGCTCACGAAGCGTAGCCCGGTGGTTCCCGCGCTCCCCGTGATGATGGCGGCATCGAGGGTCATGCCCGCCGTGACATCCAGCCAGTGCGCGCCACCGTCGGTGGAATATTGCAGCTTGCCACCCTGCGGCAGGCTGGTAATCGTGAACTTCAGCGCGTTCGCGCCGGTGGCGTCGTTGTTATAGGCGTAGTTGTTGCTGCCGTCCGCGAGCGTCGGCGAACCTTCGAGGTAACCCTGGCTTGTCGCGTCATCCGGATCGCCCAGGCCGAGCTGGCCCGTGGTGATGTAGGCGACCTCGCCTTCGTTAATCACCGTGTTGGAGGAACCCGTGACCGTCGGAAGGTCGTTGGTCGGGTTCACGTAGATGTCGAAGGACGGCTTCCAGCTGTCCACCACGGCCTGGCCATCCACCACCGTGATCAGGCCGGCCGACACGGCGAAGTTGGCCGTGACGTGGAAGTTCTCGCTGGCCCCGTCATGCTGGAACCGGACACGGCCGGCGTCGAGGTCCGCCTGCGTGAACGTGCCGAAGGCAGCCACATCCACCCAGTTGCCACCGACCTGCTTCTGCAAGGTACCGGCGCTGGCGCTGATGCCGGCATCGTTGGTGAAGCCGAGGAACGTGTACACCACCTGCGACGGATCGACACCCTGGGCCGTGTAGCTCAGGCCCGGCATGGTGGCGAAGTCGGTCGGCTGCCCGTTCGTGGTCGTGCCGTGCAGGACGATGCTGCCGCCTTCCTGGACGGTGCCGACGGCGTCGCCGCTGGGATCCACGCCGGCATGGGTCGAGCCCTGGTCCGCCGTGACCGGATCGTGCACCGGGAAGCCGCCGTTGTTACCGTCGGGAGTCGGCGCGAGGTTGATCGTGAAGGTGTAGTCGCGCAGCGTATCGGTGGGCGCACCGCCGTTGTAGTCGCCACCAATGCGGGTGAACGTCGTACCGTCCGGGTTCCAGCGCAACGCCGTGGTGTTGTCCACCACCTGGAAGTGGAACGTGTCCTGCTGGCCGGCCGTGGCTCCGGCCGTCTGCACATACTGCACGCGGCCGGCGCGCACGTCGTCCATCGTGAAGGTGGCGCCGTCCTTCAGCTGTTCGCCGTTGAGCAGCAGGTAACCGTGGGTGAGGCCCGTCTGGCTGGTGACGAAGCTGATGTTCTTGTCGGGCGAGTCGACGTCGGTCGCGCCGATCATGCCCGGCGTGAGCACCACGGAATACGCGCCCGCGCTGCCGTTGCCGGCGGCCGGCACCGTCGCGGTGCGCGTGCTGCCGGTGTCCAGCGCCGGATCGTCGTCCACCGCGTGCACGTCGAGGGTGATCGTGCCATTCGTGACGCCGTTCGTACCCGTGCCGCCACCCTCGTCGGTGACGCGCACGCCGAAGCTGTCCTGCGTCACGCCGTCCACGCCGTCGTTGCTGTACGTGAGCAGGTTGCGATTCGCGTAGTCGAAGGTGAGACCGGCCGTGACCGCCACGCCGTTGTAGTAAAGCGTGCCGTGCGTGGGCAGCGAAGTGATGGTGATCTGCAGGTGCGTGTCCTGCGGGTCGCCGCCGGTGCCGGCCACGATGTACTGGCCGACGTTACCGGTGTCGACCGCGTTGGCCGGTTGGCCTTCGTACACCATGCCGCCGCCGCCGATAGTCGGCGCCTGGTTCACGGGGGCGATGTTCAAGGTGATGTGGACGCTCGCGGAGCGGTCGAGCGGTGTCGCACCGTCGTTGATGCGTGCGTCGAACCCGTCGGCGGCATCCTGGTTGGCACCGGTGGCCGTATGCACATAGGCAATGCGTCCGTCGATCACGTCCTGTTGCGTGAACACGGAACCCGCACCGAGGCGCTGGCCGTTGAGCGTGAGGTAGCCGTACTGCGGAAGGCCGGTAAGGCTGTAGACGATCTGCGTCGGTGCCTGCGTACCGAGCGTCACTTCCGCGTCGACCGCGGCGAGCGTGTCGGCGCCGATGACGGTGACGCTCTGGTTGCCCGACCCGTCCACTTCCTGCACGGTCTTCGTGGCGTTCGGCACCGACACCGGATCGTTGGATGGCGTGATGTTCACGTCCAGCGAATGGGTGGCCGAGAGCGACTGGGCGTCCTTCACCGTGACGTCGATGGTGGTGTGGGCCGCCGTGTTACCCAGTTCGACGTCCGCGGCGACGAAGGTGAGCTGGTTGAGCCATGCCTGCGCGGCGGCGGCCGTACCCGTGAAGCTGAAGCCGCCGGTGATCGCCGTGCCACCCGCCGCGGAAACGAGCGTGCCCTTGGTCGGGTCCGCCACCTTGGCGGTGACGGTGACGCTGTCCCCGCCCACGCCGTCGTCCACGATGGACCATCCGCCGAGCGTGGTGCGATCGGCACCCGCGGGGTTCAGCGAGCTGGGTTCCGCCACGGTGATGCTCTTGCTCGTGGTGGTGACCGTCGGCGCCACGAGGAGCCCGTCGTAGTCGAGCGCCAGCGAGCGGGCCTCGATGTGGCCGACCGAGCTTTCCAGGGCCCAGTTGCCGCCCAGCGCGGCCGCGCCGGTGGCATCGGTGGACGACGCCACGTCCGCCTGGGTCAGGCGGCCGAGCTGGGTGACCAGCGCGGTGTCGTGCTGCGACACGTCGCAGCCGTAGAGAAGGATGTCGCCGTTCGAGGACAGCGATGCGCCGATCTCGCCGAGCTGGGTCTTGAAGGCGGCGACGTTCGCCGCGGTAACCGTGTCGGTACCGAGCGAAATCGAATCGCTGGCGCCGTGGCTGATGATGTGGATGGCGCCGATGTCGTGTTCGCCGCGCAGCGCGTTGGCGATCTGCGAGAGGCCGGAGGACTTGTCGTCCAGCACCACGACCTGGCTGCCCTTCGGGAGTTGCGAGACCAGCGACTGCCAGTTGGCCACGCTCTGGTCCACGACGTACACCTGCGCCGGTGCCGCCTCGCTATGGGCGGGCGGCGGCGCGGGTGCCGGGGCGACGGCATGACCGGGTTGTTCCGTCGCCGGGCTCTGGAACTTGCCGGCATCATGCGCCGCTTGCGCGGGGTCCACGTGGTGTGCCGCCTCGACGAGGGCAGCGCCGTCGTACATCTGGCGCGGCTCCAGCGCATAGCGGTGGGCACGGGGGCGGAACGGATTCGATGACTTGGTCCCTGACATGGGTCGCCTTGCTGTTTGACGGGCCTGACACGGGCCGACAGCGGCCGTCCCGAGCGCAAAGCGTCGGGGGGACAATGTCGACGTGAAGCTGTGACCTCGATCACAGCGGCTGCGGCGATCCTATGTTCCAGGGATGAAACGGGGAAGCCATTTGTATGAGAAATTGCGTCACGCGCGGCGTGACGAAGTTCCGCTCCGGCAAAGGTCGCGGCACGACCTTGCGTAATCGATTACCGCTGATGCCGCATGATTGCTGGACCGGCGCGGCGACGGGCTCGCGCGAACGTTTGCCGGAGGGGACGGATAGCCGTCCTTCGCAAATGTGAAATCAGCCGGCGGCGCCGGTTTCGTCATCGGTGACAGGTTCGACGAGGCGCATCACGCAGGTCATGAACTCCGCCGCGGTGGCCGGCTTGAGCAATACGTCGTCGAACTCGAGCACGCCGCCTGGGGGACGTCGCGGTGCCAGTGCCGCATAGAGAAGCACCGGCACGGAGGGATCGACCTGTCGTATCGCATGCAACAGCCGCCACCCGTCACTGCCGGGCAGGCGTTGCTCGGTGACGACCAGCGCGGGCAACTCCCGGCGCACTGTTTCGAGCGCGGCGGCCGCGTCGGCGACCGGAATGCTTTCGAAGCCATAGCCATCGAGCAGGTCGCACAGTACGGCACGGCGTGCCGCATGCGGTTCCACCACGAGGATCGCCCTGCCCTCGCCGTCCACGTCGCCGATGTCGCCGCCCGCCTCGAGTTCGGCTTCGAGTTCGTCTTCGTCCGCCGTCTCGAATTCCGCGCCGAAGCTGAAACGGCTACCGCTACCGGGGGCAGACTCGGCGTCGAGGTGCGTACCCATGTGCTGCAGCAGCTGCACCACGATCGCCAGGCCCAGTCCGCTTCCTTCGTGCTGCGTGGCGTTCTCGCCGCGCGTGAACGGCTGTTGCAGGGATTCGAGCGCCGCCGCATCGATGCCGATGCCCGTGTCTTCCACCGTGAAGACCAGCCTGACGCGTCCCGCGCGCTCGGGCACGGCATCGACGCGAAACACGACCACGCCCTCATGGGTGAACTTCGCGGCATTGCCCAGCAGATTAAGCAGCACCTGGCGCAGACGCCGGAAATCCGCGACCACCACGGCGGGCAAGCGCTCGTCGAAGCGGCATTCGAAGCGGTTGCCATGGCGTTCCACGAGCAGCGAGGCCTGTTCCGCCACGTCGTGGATGAATCCGTGCAGATAACCGGGCTGCGGTTCGAGCTGGAGACCGGTCAGCTCGCCCCGCGAGAACTCCAGCAGGTCGTCGATCAGTTCCATCTGCTGCCGTACATGGCGCTCGATGATCCTGGGATAGTCGCGCCCGGCGTCGCCGACACGCCAGCGGCGCACCGCGTTCATGATCGCGCCCAAGGGCGCGCGCAGGTCGTGGCCCACGTGCGCGAGCAGCATGCGGCGGGCCTGGAGGGATTGCCGCAGCTCCGCCGTGCGCTTCTGCACCACACCTTCGAGGCGCTGCGCGTGCGCGATGAGCAACCGCGTGCGCCAGCGCCAGGCCAGCGCGATGAGCATGAGCGCCACCACCGCTTCGCCGGCATAGGCCCAGGGCGTGAGCCACCACGGCGGCGACACGGTCAAGGTCAGCGTGACCGGTTCGGACTGGCTGCGCCGGTTCACGTCGACGGCCGCCAGCTCGAAGCGGTAGTCCCCGGGCGGCAGCGACGCATAACGGACCTCGCGTTGCGCCGTGTCCACCCAATCCCCGTCGACGCCCGAGAGGCGATAGCGGAAGCGCACCGGATGGCCGGCGCTGTTGCCCGACGCGCCGAAGCGGAGCACGAGCGCCGCCGCATTGCGGAATGCGACGGTGGCAGCCGGCGCCACGTCATGGCCGCCGTAGCTGGAGGCGAGCAACAGCGGACGAATCTGCCGTGGCGCGAGCAGCTGTTCGGGGTCCAGCACATGGGTGAGGCCGATGGGGGCGCCGATCCATACGGTGCCGTCGTCGTCCGCGAAGAACGCCCCGTGATTGGTCTCGTCCCACAAGAGGCCGTCGCGCATCGACAAGCGGACCCATGCCCCGTGGTCGAGCACGTCCACACCGTTTCCGCCGCCGGCCCAGAGGCGGCCGCGGCGGTCGGGCCGCAGGAAATAGAAGCGCGTATCCGCGAGCAGTGGATCGTTGACCGGCGCGACGGTCACATCGTCACCGTCGCCCACGCTGCCCACGAACAGCCCGGGTTGCAGTGAGCTCAGCCAGAGGCGACCGTCCGGCGTGACCGCCACGTTCTCGTAACCTCCCGACGATTCCTCCGGCAGCACGCGCACGCGTGTCCAGCCCTGGGCGTTGCGGCGGTAGAGGCCGGAACTGCAGGCGGCCCACAGACGGCCATCGGCGTCCTCCGCCATGTCCGAGCACATGGTCGACTGGATGAGTGAAGGCGCGGCAGGCTTCACCTCGCGGGTGGCGGGATCGACCTCGTAGAGGCCACCCAGCGTGTACGCCCAGAAGTGGCCCGCACGATCGAGCAGCGCGCCGCGCACGAGATACGGGAGCACGCCCATCTCCGTCGTGCGCTTCGTCGCGGGTTCATACCTCAGCACGCGCCCGTCGAACAGGAAGAACCAGATCGCACCCTCGCGATCGGCGATCACCGCGTGTGCCTGGTTCGGTGGCGGCACCGTGAGCGGCCAGCGATGCGCGCGCCCTTCCTCCGGCACGATCACCTCGCCGCCCGCTTCACCCGCAAGCCAGATCGAATGGGCATCGCCCCGCGCGATCGACCAGACGAGACTTCCGCTCAGGCCCTGCGCCGCGGTCCAGTTCTCCACCGCGTCCGCGCTGCTCCAGTAATAGACGCCGCGGCCGTACGTGCCCATCCAGATCATGCCGTCCTGGTCGGCCACCATCGACGAGATGCCCACGTCGGGCAAGCCGTTGCCGGGCTCGTAGAGTTCCCACCTGGCCCCGTCCCATCGCGCCACGCCGACGTCGGTGCGGGTGAGGATGCGCCCCGCCCTGTCCTCGACGATGTCGATGCTGGACGCCGCGACTTCCGTATGACCGCCAGGAATGTCGTGCACCGTGAATTCCGACGCACCGGCGGCAAGACGAACGACGTTACGGATGCCGCGCGCCCAAAGGCTGCCGTCCTTCGCATCGAGCAGACCCAGCCATTTGTCGGCCGGCACACCTTGTTCGGGGCCATATCGCGTGAGCACACCATTGCGCACCCTGCAGAGGGTGCTGCCGCAGCCGAACCAGGTCGTGCCGCTGCGGTGGAGTACGGCCGTCGTGTCGCCCTGGCCCGTCTCCGCCGTGGGTGCCAGCGGTGCGGCGGTCCAATGGCCCGCGGTGTCCTGCGTCAACCGCAGCAGGCGGTGCCGGCTGACCGCCAGCATGCCGCCGCGGCCATCGGCGGCGAGTGTCTGCCCACGGTCCGCGAAGAACGGCTTATCGTCGGGCTTGACCCATTCGAACTTCCCATTGCGCCCGCGCCGCTGCAAGCCCGCGCGGGAAGCCACCCAGAGATGGCCGTCCGAATCCTCGTCGAGGCCGATGACCTCCGACGTCTGGAACCCTTGCGGCTGCCCGACCGCGTTGAAGCCGAGGCCATCGAAACGGTAGAGGCCCTTCTCCGTGCCCACCCAGAGGAAGCCGTCGCGGTCCTCGTACATGCGCACGACGGACAGGCTGGTGAGGCCGCTGTCCTGCGCGTATACCGTGAGCGGCAACTGGACAGCCGAGGCCGAAGCGACGGCATCGCGCCATCCGCAGGAACATACGATCAAGAGTGCCGCGAAGAACCGGCACCACGCCGCGAACCCCCGTCGCACCCCATGCTCAGCGGTCACGATGATCCATTTCTACGACTTCCTGCCGCGCGGACCGTCGGTACTGGCTGGGCGTGACGCCCAGGCGCTCCCGAAAAGCCGTGGTGAAATTGCAGGCGCTGCGGAAGCCGATGTTCTCGGCAATCTCCTGCATGCCCAGCGTCGTATCCAGGAGCAGTTCCCGGCTCTTGCGCAGCCGCTCCTCGCGGATCCAGGCGAAGACCGTCATGCCCAGCTGCTGCCGGAAGATCGACGACAAGCGCTTGTCGTAGGTGCCGACCGCCGCTGCGATTTCCTCGAGCGTAAAGGGCGACGAAAGGCGCTTGCTGATCAACCGCATCGCGGCGCGCAGCACCACCTCGTCGCGCGAAGGCGCGCCGGCGGGGGCCTCGTCGGGTACGTCCGCCCGCCGCGAGAGTCGCAGGTGGATCTGGATGCGGGCCAGAAGCTCCGCCGGCTCGCAGGTCTTGAGGATGTAGTCGACGGCACCGTGGTTGAGCCCTTCCAGGCGTTCTTCCGGACTCGAGGCGGAGGTCAGGAACAGGATGGGCGTTTCCCTGGCGCGTGGCAGCTCCTGCAACAACCGGCAAAGGGCGAAGCCGTCCATGCCAGGCATGCGCACGTCGAGGAGGATCAGGTCCGGAAGCAGCGACTGCGCGCGCTGGTAACCCTGCTGGGCAGTAGTGGCCAAGGTGACGCGCCAGGACTGGGCACGAAGCGCCAACAGCAACTCGCGGATGTTTTCCGGCGCATCGTCGATAACCAGGATGTGACGGTCCTGCTCGGACATGGTTCGGTCCCCCTGCGGACATGCGTGGCCAAAACGTGAAGGGCTGCGCATTTTCGGAGGGAGTATATGCCTTCCGTGTGACTTTTTTCCGCTCCAGCAAAGGAAAGTGTCGCCCGTCCAAATGTGACGTGCGTCACACCTCGATAACATGGCCGTTGGCACGCATGGGGTGCCGTCACGGCGGGAGTACGCATTTCCCGACTAGTCTGCCGGGGATGCAGGTAATGGAACGAATCAATAACCTCAGCGATCTGTTCCTGCTGGTGCAGGTGATCGAGGCCGGTGGGTTTTCCCCCGCCGCCGCACGGCTGGGCACCACACGGTCGTTGCTCAGCCGTCGCATCATTGCCCTCGAAGAACGTCTCGGCGCACGCCTGCTCCACCGCAATGCGCGGCAGTTCGCCGTCACGGCGACGGGCGAGCGCGTATACCGTCATGCCGCCGCCATGTGCGAAGCGGCCAGCGCCGCGGAACAGGCCGCCACCCAGCCTGGCGCACCGAACAGCCTGGTGCGCATCGAGGCACAGGGGCTGCTCTCGCCCCTGGTGGCCGAACTCGTGCCCGGGTTCGCCGCCATCCATCCGAAGATCCGCCTCTCGCTGAGCACCGGCGGCAGCGACTTCGAGGCGCTGCTTCTCCAGCAGGCCGATGTGATCTTCAGCCTGCGCGAAACCCTCCCCGACAGCGGGGACATCGTGGCGCGATCGCTCGGCGACGTGCGCCTCGTCACGGTGGGCAGCCCCGACCTGGTCCGCCGCCTCGGTGCGCCGGAACATCCGGCGCAGCTGGACGAAACGCATTGCCTCAGCTACGCCAGCGAGACGTCCGGCTACTGGATGTTTCGCGGGCTGGCGCCACGCCGGCGCAACGGCCGCATGGCGTCCGCCGACCTGGGCGCCCTGCTCAGCGCCGCGCGCGCCGGCGTCGGCTTCGCCCAGTTCCCTCTTTATATGGTGGCCGACGATCTGGGGAACGGACGGTTGCGCACCATCCTGGAACCCTTCGAGCCGTCGCCCCTGCCGCTGCATGCCCTCACCATGTCGGGCCGCATCGTGAGCGACGTGACGCTCAACTTCGTGCGTTTCGTACAGAAAAGCGTGGCGGCGATGAGCGAACGCTGGGAACACCTGGTACCGGCGAGCATTTAAGCAAGCGCGCGACACGCCCCCCGTGCTACATACCGTCCGGTTCCGTAGCGACGGTGACACGAGTGCCGATACCCCATGCCGCGTAACAACGCACTGGAAGTCTTCCTCGTCTTCCTGCGCCTGGGCCTGACCTCGTTCGGCGGACCGATCGCCCATATCGGTTACTTCCGCGCCGAATTCGTCGGGCGGCGGCGCTGGCTGGACGATGTCGCCTTTTCCGACCTGGTCGCCCTCTGTCAGTTCCTTCCCGGCCCCGCGAGCAGCCAGGTCGGCATGTCTCTTGGGCTGGCGCGCGCCGGATGGCCGGGACTGCTGGCTGCCTGGATCGGTTTCACCCTTCCGTCCGCCGTGGCGATGATCCTCTTCGCCTACGGCGTGGCGCAGTACCAGGACATCGCGCAATCGGGCTGGGTCCATGGCTTCAAGGTGGTGGCCGTCGCGATCGTCGCGCAAGCGATATGGGGCATGGCCCGGGTCTTGTGCCCGGACCGCCCACGAGCCGCCCTCGCGATCCTCGCCGCGCTGCTCACGACCCTGCTTCCTTCCTCCATCGGGCAGATCCTCGCCATCGTCGTCGCCGGTCTGGCCGGGCGCTGGCTGCTGAACATCGAGCAGCCAGTCGGTGGCCATGCCCACGGCTACCGCGTGTCGCGCCGGATCGGTGTCGTGGCGCTTTCGCTTTTCGCGCTGCCCTTCGTCGTTCTCCCTGCCTGGGCGGCCGTGACCGGTTCGCCGGTGCTCTCCCTGCTGGCGGGTGTCTACCGCGCGGGTGGACTGGTTTTCGGGGGCGGCCACGTGGTGTTGCCTCTGCTGCAGACCGCCGTGGTACCGAGCGGCGCCGTGAGCAACGCGGATTTCATCGCCGGTTACGGCGCCGCCCAGGCCGTGCCGGGGCCGCTGTTCACCTTCGCCGCTTACCTTGGCGCCGTGGCCCAGTGGCCACTGCATGGCTGGACGGGTGGCTTACTGCTCCTGGCAACGATCTTCCTCCCCGCGTTCCTGGTCCTGGCCGGTGCGTTGCCATTCTGGGAGTCGCTACGCGAACGGCGGGGCGTACGCATGGCCATGGCCGGCGTGAACGCCGGTGTCGTGGGTATCCTGGCGTCCGCCTTCTACGACCCCGTGTGGATCAGTGCCATCCATGGCAAGGCCGACCTGGCGCTGGCGATCATCGCGTTCGGCCTGCTCGCCTTCGGACGCGCACCGCCCGTATTGGTGGTGGCATTCGCCGGACTGTTCGGATGGATCGCCGCGATGTGATGCCCGCTCACCCGGCGCCGGCGACAAGCTCCCTCAGCACCGTCTCGAGCGTGACCTCGCCTTTGCGGATGGCGTCGCGGTCACCCTCGAAATCGATCCATCCTTCGTTGAAGCCGTCGATCATGCGCATCCGCGGTGCCGGCTGCCGCATGCCCTGCGAGCGGAACAGCGACTCCCAGGTATCGCGCGGCACGGCCTCCGCGTGTACGGACCGATGCAACACCTTCGCGAAAGCGGCCGCGATGTCGTTCGGCGCGACGCGCGAGGGCCCTTCCAGTTCCACGACACGGCTACCGCTCCAGGTGTCCTGCAACAACCCGGCGGCGATGCGCCCCACGTCTGCCGTGGCCACCATCGGAATACGGCGGTCGAGCGGCTGAAGGAAACTGGCGATCGTGCCTTCACGCGCCGACGGAACGTCCCACGCGGCGTTCTCCACGAACCAGCCAGGGCGAAGGAATGTCACCGGAATCGGCAGGCCGCCCAGTGCCTGTTCCATGCGCGTGAGTTGCGTCAACAGGTTTTCCTGCATGGCCTGCGCGCCGATCGTCGACAGACACACGACCTTGCCAGGTCGCGCCGTCAGCAACGCTTCGCGCACGGCGCTCACGACGGCGGCCGACTCCGGGAAACCCGGACTGGGATCGAACACGGGCGGGATCAGGATGAATACGCCGTCCATGCCGGTGAACGCCCGCGTCAGGGCACCTGCGTCGGTCATGTCGGCCGTGGCGATGTCACAGCCTTGCTCCACCCATTGGCGCGCCCTGCCCGGATCGCGTGCCACGGCGCGTACGTCCTGCCCCGCCGACAGCAATGTGCGAGCCGTCGCGCCGCCGACCTTGCCGGTGATGCCAGTGATGGCGAACATGGTTTGCTCCTTTCAGACGACTGAGGGCGCCCATGATCGGTGCCTGTGCAAACGACTGAAATGGCATGAATGTCAGTACACCGATGACTCGGTGTCACTAATCTCACTGGGGAACTATCAGGAGCGCCGAAGGTGAAGCAAAGGATAAGGGCGGCCTTGTCCATCGACCTCGGAGCGTCCCGTCTGCACAAAGCCGAGGTGACTGTAGAAGCCAACCGCTTGGGCGTTCTGTTCGTTTACATCCGTGTAAATGACCGGATGCAGGGAACATGCGTGTTCCACCAATGCCTTGCCAACGCCCTTTCCCCTGGTCGCGGGATCGATGAACAACGCTTCCATGCGCGCGCCGTCAAGTAGCATGAACCCCACCGGGCCGTTGGAATCGTCAACGGCAAGCCACAAGGGAGCACCTGGCAAAAAGCCTGCTACCTCTTGCTCGATCTCCTGGCGATCCTCCGCACTGAGAAAATCATGGGTAGCATCGACCGCATCACGCCATATCTGCATGACGCGCGGGCCATCGCTCATTTCCGATTTGCGGATCATCATCATGTGGCCTGCTATCACGAGGCAGAACGTCTCAGGGAACCACGAATCTTATCACCATGACCCAAAATCGCATGCGCCCCATAGGCGATAACCTCTCCAGCGGCATCGGCGTTTTCGCTGCCGTCGTCGACACCGGCAGCTTCACCGCGGCCGCCGACCTCATTGGCATCTCGCCGCCTGGCGTAAGCCGCGCCATCGCCCGCCTCGAACAGCGCTTGAAGATTCGGTTGTTCAACCGGACGACGCGCTCCGTGTCGCTCACCGAGGAAGGCCGCCGCTTCTACGAGCAGGTGATGCCGCATGTCATCGGCATGGAAGAAGCAGCGGCGACGGCGTCAGGCGATGCGGCCGCGGTGCGGGGGAACCTGCGGATCAATCTCGATCCGGTGACGTCCGGTTTCCTGCTCGGCGCGCCCCTGTCCGCGTTCATGGACCGGTACCCCGCGCTCTCGCTGGAGTTCTTCTCGCGGGATCAACTGGGCGACATGGTGAGCGAAGGCTTCGATATCGCCCTGCGTTTCGGCGAACCGCGCTCGTCCGGCCTCGTCGCGAGGAAACTGCTGGAAACCGCGGTCGTCACCGTGGCCTCGCCCGCCTACCTCGCCCGGTATGGCCATCCGCGGGATCCCCGCGAACTGGGCAAAGGACGGCACAAATGCCTGGAGTTCCGCGACCCCGCAAGCGGAAAACCGTTCCAATGGGAATTCCACAGCAAGCGCAGGAAGCAGGTGGTAGAGACGAACGGCAGGCTCACCGTGAACGATCCGGACGCGCTCATACATGCGTGCGTCTCGGGTACGGGTATCGCTCAGATGCTCATGCTGGCAGCCGCACCGCTGATCCGCGAAGGACGCCTGGTGAATCTCTTCCCGACGTGGGCGGACGAACGATTCCCGTTGTACGCCTACCTGCCCTCCAGGCACTACGTGCCGGCGAAAGCGCGCGCGTTCCTGGACTTCGTCGTCGCGTTGAGTAATGACGAAGCGAACGGCACGCGGCGATGAACGCGCCGCGGCCGTCTCGGCGCAACGCGTAATCAGCTAAGGCGCATTGACCGCCAGCTGCGCCGCGAAGGCGCGCTGATACGCCGGGCGCGCTTCCCCCCGGGCGACATATGCATCCAGCGTCGGGAACTCGGCAAGGATGCCTGACGGTTTCGCCCTGAGTAGCACCGACACCATCAACAAGTCGCCTGCGCTGAAGTCCCCGTCCAACCATTCGCCGTCGCCCAGCCGTGTTGCGAGCTGCCGGAACTTCGCACGGATTCGCTCCACCACCAGTGGCAATCGTTCCGCCGCCCATGGCTTGTCGCCTTCCTGGAACTTCGCGATCGACAAGTCGAGGATAGGCGGCTCCACAGTGTTGAGCGCGGCGAACATCCAGGTGATGGCGCGAGCCCGGGCTTGGGCATCTGTCGGCAACAGCCCGCCATGACGGTTGGCAAGATGAAAAACGATGGAACCTGTTTCGAAAAGGCAAAGCCCATCGTCTTCGAAGGTGGGGATCTGGCCGAACGGATGACGGCAGAGATGCTCGGCTTCCTTCATCGCCTGGAACGACACCAGGCGGACCTCGTAGGGCTGGCCCACTTCCTCCAGCGCCCAGCGGACGCGCGTATCTCGCGCCAGACCCTTCCCGCCGTCCGGCGATTTTTCAAAGGCGGTAATGACGATGCTCATTGCGACGTTCTCCTGGTTCGCCAGCCTGATCGACTCGATACTTACACGACGAACGAGCAATTCGAAAATCGACATTCACCAGGGGCCGGGAGATATTTTCCCAACGCACTTGACGTGCGCCTCGATCAGGGGAAATACTTCACTACATGGTGAAGTATCAATCCTCGACCATGGATCGCACATTCGCCGCGCTGGCCGATCCGACGCGCCGGGCCATCCTGCTGCGGCTCGAGCAAGAGCCGGGGCTCTCGGTGAGCGAATTGGCCCGTCCGTTGGCGCAGAAGCTGCCGGGGATGATGAAGCACCTGGATGTGCTCGCCGACGCGGGCCTGATCACCCGCACCAAGGCCGGCCGCACCGTGTCGGTCCATCTCGCCGTCGAACCGATGCGCGAAGCCATGGCATGGCTGAAACGGTACGAGCGTTTCTGGACCGCCAGCCTCGATCGACTCGTCGCATTCGTGGAAAAGGACAACGAGCCATGAGCAGCAACCTGCCCAGCGTGACCATCGTTCGCCGGATCAAGGCACCGCCTTCGAAGGTGTATGCCGCGCTGACGAAACCGGAACAGATGATCCAGTGGTGGGGTCCCGACGCCGGGCCTACCTTACGCGCCGAGGCAGACGTCAGGCCCGGCGGCCGCTTCAACATCGTGTTTCGCCTGCTGGACGGCAGCGAACACAATCCCACGGGCATCTACCGCGAAGTGGTGCCCGACACGAAGCTGGTTTTCACCTGGGTATGGGCCGATTCGTCGAGCAAGGAGTCGCTGGTGACCTTCCTGCTCAGACCCATCGACGAGGGTACCGAATTGACCCTGATCCATGAGCACCTTCCCGACGAAGCATCCCGCAAGGGTCACGAAGCCGGCTGGATGGGCCTCGTCGACAAACTTTCCCATTTTCTTGGAGTTTCCGCATGAGCCGGCTCGTTATCTGGACATATGACTGGGTGCCCGAAGGTCCGCGCGGTTTCGTGCGCGACTTGCGGCTGAGGTGGGCTTGCGAGGAAGCCGGGCTCGACTACGCCGTGCGGACGGTGCCGTTGGATCCGAAAACCGCGGACCACTTCACGCACCAGCCCTTCGGACAGGTGCCGTTCCTCAACGATGGCGAACTCGAACTGTTCGAAAGCGGCGCCGGCCTGCTGCATCTCGCCCGGAAAAGCGAAAAGCTCATGCCGACCGATCCGGCTGGCGAGGCAGAGACGCTGCAATGGACAGTCGCGGCGCTCAACTCCATCGAAATGGTCTCCGTTCCCTGGTGGTTCCTCGGATTGAGCGGCACCGAAAACAACCCCCTGACGGGATGGCTGCAAAGCCGGCTCGATCACATCGAGGGCGTGCTAAAGGAACGGAAGTGGCTGGCCGCGGATCGCTTCACCGTGGCGGACCTGCTCATGGCCGACGTGCTTCGCGTGCCGAAGGTTCGTTCCTTTGGCAACCGGCCCGCCACGGAAGCGTATGTCGCGCGGATCACGGAGCGTCCTGCCTTCAGGAAAGCCCACGCCGACCAGATGGCGCATTTCGCGGCCGGGGATACCGCCCGCGCGTAAGTCGCCGGCCTGTCAGGCCGGCACCTCCACGTAACGCGCCTGGTCGAGGTCGGAAATGAGCGTCGGCCCTTCCGGCCGCCATCCGAGGCGCGCCTGGGTCAAGGCACTGGATGCCGGCATGTCGATGGTGACGAACAGCGCCATCCAGCCGAAGTGTGCCTGCGCTTCCTCGCGCGGAATGGACACGACCGGCAAGTTCAAGCCGCGTCCCAGCGACTCCGCGATATCGCGCGCGCTTACGCCTTCCTCGCCTACCGCGTGGTACCTCGCACCGGCCTCCCCTTTCTCTATCGCGAGCCGGTACAGGCGTACAACGTCGGACAAGTGACCCGCCGCCCAGCGATTGCGTCCGTCACCCACGTACGCACACGCGCCTTTCTCCCGTGACACCTGGATGAGCGGCGTGATGAGACCTTGCCTGTACGGGTTGTGCACCTGCGGCAGGCGCATCACCGAAACATTGACGCCTTCGTCGAGCAGCGCATTGCCGGCAAGCTCGGAGGCGATGCGGGGATTGGGATGCTTGAGGTTGAAGACGTCCTCGCTGGCGGGCTTGCCGTCGTCACGGCTACCCATGCCCGTTCCCGACGTGATGAGCAGCGGCCTGTCGGAGCCTTTCAACACCGAACCCAGCGCAGCGATGGCGCGCTTGTCCTTTTCGCAGTTTTCCGCGAAGCGCGAGAAGTCGTGGTCGAACGCGACATGGATCACGGCGTCGGCGTTGGCGGCACCGCTGCGCAGGCTGTCCGTATCTTCGAGCGTACCTCTGTGCACCGTGGCACCGGCAGCGGCGAGCGCCTTCGCTCCCTCATCGGAACGGGTCATTCCGATCACCTCGTGACCGGCCTGCAAGAGTTCGGGCACCAGTGCAGAGCCGATGAAGCCGGTAGCGCCCGTCAAAAAGATTCGCATCTGAAGTCTCCTCGTTGATCGACGAGGTACGATGCGATCTTCCGTTATCCTGTTGAAGTAGTGACGTTATCCTGGTAAAGCGACTAACAGGCAGCACGATGTCGACAAATGCCGTCCAGACGCTGGGCGATTTCCTGCGCAGCCGCCGCACGCGACTCGACCCGGCCAGTTTCGGGCTCGCCGGTCGCAGGCGCACCGCCGGCCTGCGCCGGGAAGAAGTGGCCCAGCGCGCCAACATCAGCACCACCTGGTACACATGGCTCGAACAAGGCCGCGGTGGTGCGCCGTCGTCGGAAGTGCTCGACCGTCTTTCCACGGCCCTGATGCTGACCGACACCGAACGGGAGCACCTCTTCATCCTCGGCCTGGGGCGGCCGCCCGAAGTGCGCTACCGTGCCGTCGAAGGTGTAAGCCCGAGGCTGCAACGCGTGCTCGACAGTTTCGGGACGAGCCCCGCCATCGTGAAGACAGCGACCTGGAACGTGGTGGCATGGAATCGCGCGGCGGCCATCGTGCTCACCGACTACGGCACCCTGCCCCCGGGCGAGCGCAACGTGCTCCGCTTCCTGTTCGGCAACCCCGAGGTACGCGCGAAGCAACACAACTGGGAGCGCGTGGCGCGCTTCGTGGTGGGCACGTTCCGGGCCGACGTGGCACGCACCGGCATCGCCTCCGAAGTGGGCGACCTCGTCGACGAACTCTGTCGCAGCAGCCCGGACTTCGAACGGATGTGGCGCGAGAACCACGTGCTCGGCCATAGCGACGGCGAGAACGTGAAGCGTCTGTTGCACCCCGTGTTCGGCCCCATGGACATGGAATATTCGCTGTTCGGCGTGGATGGCCGGCCGGACCTCGGCATGATCGTCTACACGCCGCTGGACGCGGATCTCATCCGGCGCATTCGCGAGGCGATGGTGTAGCCGGCATCATGCATCCTCAGGCTGCTGTCCGATCCGGTCGCATTCGTCACGGTACGACCCCGGCGACCTGCCGTTGGCCCGCTTGAACGCGTTGCTGAAGGCACTCTCCGACGCGTAGCCGACGGCACTCGCGATTGAGGCCACGGATGCCTTCGCGTCGTCGCGCAGCGCGTGCTCGGCCAGCCGCATGCGCCACTGGGTCAAGTAAGCAAGCGGAGCGACGCCTGCAACCGTGCGGAAACGCTCGGCGAAGGTGGTCCGCGACATGGCGCAAACGCCTGCGAGATCCTCGAGGCGCCACGCCCGCGAAGGGTCTTCGTGCATCAGGCGCAGAGCGGGTGCGATGCGCGGATCGCCCAGCGCCCGCAGCCACCCGCGACCTTCGCGATGCCCTTCCGCCAAGTGCGCCCGCAGTATCTGGATGAAGAGCAGTTGGGCGAGTTGCGCGGAGGCAAGCTCGGCGCCCGGGAGTTCGGACTGCCGCTCCTCGACGAGACGGTCGAGCAGCCAGCGGAACGTTCCTGCTTCGGGCTGGTCCGCCCGCACGTGAATCCAGGGCGGCAGCACGTCCGCCAGGAGCCGGCCGCTGGACCGATCGAGCAGCACATGCCCGCCGATGTGCGCGAAGTCGCCGCCGTCGCCCAGTTGCGGCGGCCGGCCGGAGGCGGAGAACAATGTCATCGCGTCCACCGGTGGAACCTGCGGGTCGCTGCGCAGCACGAACGCGCGTGGCGCGGAGAGCAGCCCTACGTCGCCCGTGGCGAAACGGATGGGAGCCTCGCCATCGAGCGTGACCCAGCAATGTCCCTTCACCACGGCGAAGAACTTGACGGTCTTGGGCACCGGGAAACGGATCGCCCAGGCACCACCCGCGGTGAACCCGCCAGTGACGAGCGTTTCCGCCCGCGCGAGCTTGAGTATCTGGGAAAACGGATCCACAGCCATGCCGTATTCTCGCGCAACTATTACGTATTCTGAAGCATTCAGCGTCCGGCCTTCTTTCTCTATCGTCCGTGCCACCCACCTGCATCGGCACGGCCATGACATCGAGCAAGACACTGGAAGACACGCAGGTACTCGTGACCGGCGGCAGCGGCTTCATCGCGCAACACTGCATCCTGACTTTGTTGCACGCCGGCTATCGCGTGCGCACCACGCTCAGGTCGATGTCGCGCGAGGCGGAGGTTCGCGCCAACCTCCGCACAGGCGGCGCGGAACCCGGCGAACGGCCTTCGTTCGTCGTCGCCGACCTCACCGCCGACGATGGCTGGGTGGACGCCGCGGCAGGCTGCACGTATGTGATCCACGGCGCGTCGCCGACGCCATCGGGCGACCAGGTACGGGCGGAGGACTGGATCAGGCCCGCGGTGGACGGCAATCTGCGCGTGTTGCGTGCCGCGCGTGCCGCAGGTGTGCGCCGCGTGGTGCTCACCTCCGCCTTTGGCGCCATCGGTGTCGGACACAAGCCGCGTAGCCGGCCCTTCGACGAAACGGACTGGAGCAACCTCGATGGTCATGTGGCTCCCTACCAGCGCTCGAAGACGCTCGCCGAGCGCGCGTCCTGGGAGTTCGTCGCACGCGAGGGCCAGGGATTGGAACTTGCCACGGTGAACCCCACCACCGTGCTCGGCCCGGCGCTCGGACCCGATTACTCGCATTCGATCCGCCTCATCAAGAACATGCTGGACGGCCAGCCTGGCTGCCCCCGGGTCAATACCTGCGTGGTCGACGTGCGCGACGTCGCCGACCTGCACCTTCGCGCGATGACCGACCCCGCCGCCAACGGCGAACGCTTCCTCGCCGCCTCCGGCGAAAGCCTTTGGCTGGTCGATATCGCCCGGCTTCTGAAGGAGCGCCTGGGCGACGACGCGAGAAAGGTGTCCACGCGACGGCTGCCCGACATGCTCGTCAGGCTGGTTGCGCTCTTCAATCCGGCCATGACGGGCCTCGTGCCGCACCTCGGTGTCGTCATGAACGCCAGTTCCGAAAAGGCGCGGCGCCTTCTGGGCTGGACACCGCGCTCGCGCGAGGAAGCGATCGTGGCTACGGCGCAGAGCCTCATTCGCCTCGGCCTGGTCGATTGAACCGGACTTCGACAGTAACGCTAGACTTCGACGCACAGCCCAGGAGGCGCGAATGACTACGGCGACGTCGATCGGCTTCATCGGCCTCGGCACCATGGGATTGCCGATGGCCCTCAACCTCGCTCGCGCGGGAACGTCGCTGGTTGTGTGGAACCGCTCCCCCGAACGCTGCGAACCGCTGGCTGCTACCGGCGCGGCGGTTGTCGCTACTGCGGCCGAAGTCTTCGCGCGGTGCGAGACCAGCTTCCTCATGCTTGCCGATGAGGCCGCGACCGACGAAGTGCTCTGCCGCGGAACGCCACGCTTTGCCGAACGCATCGGTGGCCGGCGCATCGTTGCGATGAGCACGGTTGCCCCGAGCTATTCGCAAGCACTGGCGAGCGACATCGTGGCGGCCGGCGGGCGGTTCGTCGAGGCTCCGGTGTCGGGCTCGCGCAAGCCCGCGGAAGCAGGCGAACTCGTCGGCATGCTAGCCGGCAGATCGGAAGATCTCGCCGAGGTGCGGACACTTCTTGCCCCCGTCTGCAAGGAGTTTTTCGATTGCGGCGCCGTCCCCGGTGCCTTGCGCATGAAACTCGCGGTCAACACCTTCCTGATCACCATGGTGACGGGCCTTGCCGAAGCGGCTCATTTCGCCGAGCGCCTCGGCCTCGATGTAGAACGCCTTGTCGCCATCCTCGACGCCGGTCCGATGGCGAGCAACGTCTCGCGCACGAAAGCGTCGAAACTCGCGCAGCGCGACTTCGCAAGGCAAGCCGGTATCTCGGATGTGCTCAAGAACAGCCGCCTGATCGTCGAGGCCGCACGGGAAGCGGGTATCGCATCGCCGCAGATGGACGCATGCTTCGCCCTTTTTCGTGAGACCGAGGCCCTGGGCCTCGGCAGCGAGGACATGGTGGCTGTCGTCCGGGCGATCGAGCAACGGACGACGGCCGGATCAACTCGCGGGTAACGACTGCTCGCGCGCGTAGCGCGCCGGCGGCAGCCCGACATGGCGCGCAAAGGCGACGCTGAACGCGCTGGCGGATCCATAGCCGACGCGCTCGGCGATCTCGGCAATGCCCACATCGCCGCGCCGAAGCATCTTCTTGGCCAAGGCCATCCGCCAGCGCGTCAGGTATTCCATGGGAGACAGACCGATCGCGCGGCTGAAGCGCTCGAAGAACGCGGAACGCGACAGCGCCGCTTCCTTCGCAAGCTGCGCGACGGTCCAGGGTCTTGTCGGGCTTTCGTGCATGAGGCGGATGGTGGCGGCAAGGCGTTCGTCGGCAAGGCCACGCACCAGACCGGTCGAATCCGGAAGCGTGGCGGTGGACCGCAGCGCTTCGATCAGCAGCACTTCAAGCAGGTGCGCGAGGATGACCTCGCGTCCGGGACGCTGGTTCTGGAACTCGTCCCTCACGAGTTGCACCAGGATGGCGAATCGCGGCTCGCCACGCACGTGCACGAGTTGGGGAAGCAGCGATACCAGCAAGGCCGCGTCCGGCGAGCCGAAGCTGCAATGGCCTGCAAGCATGCGGAGGTCGACAGGGCCTTCCAGATGACCGATGCGGAATTCGCCCGGTGCTATCGCCACGGGCATGCTTTCCGGGGCGTCGGGTGGCATGGGCTCGACGCTCGACATCGCCACGCCATACGCGGCGGGAACCAGCACGAAATCCCCGGCGCGCAGTTCGATCGAGTCACGCCCGTCGAGCTCGAGCACGCAGGCGCCTTCGAGAACGACGCAATAGAACGGGTGGCCCGCGTCCGAGCGGCTGACGCGCCAGGGACCCGCGCCGGCGACGAGCTTCGAGTAACCCGCGCTCGGCTGGAGCAACGTCACGACTTCCGCCAGCGGATCGATCATGTTCGGACTTCCGCTAATCATTTACGGACTGAGGATTATAGAGCGTCCGCCTCGCGCCATCTATCTTGTCGGTGGTCCACCTTACCCCCTCAAGAGAGAGCCCCATGAAATCCATCCTGATCACCGGCTGCTCCTCCGGCTTCGGCCTCGAGATTGCCAAGCACTTCCTGGAGCGCGACTGGAACGTGGTCGCGACGATGCGCACGCCACGGGAAGATGTCCTGCCCCGTTCCGACCGCCTCCGCATAATCGCGCTCGACGTCACCGACCCGCAGAGCATCCGTCGTGCGGTGGAAACCGCGGGGCCGCTCGACGCCGTGGTCAACAACGCGGGTATCGGTGCGGCGGCACCGTTCGAAGTGACGCCAGTGGAGACGATACGCCAGGTGTTCGAGACCAACACCTTCGGCACCATGGCCGTGACGCAGGCGGTTCTGCCGCAGTTCCGCGAGCGCAAGGCCGGCGTCGTGGTGAACGTCACATCGAGCGTGACGCTGAAATCGCTTCCATTGCTGTCGGCCTATACGGCGAGCAAGGCGGCGGTGAATGCATTCACCGCCTCGATGGCACTCGAACTGGCGCAGTTCGGCGTGCGTGCCCACCTGGTGCTGCCGGGGCGCTCGCCGGAAACCCCCTTCGCCGAGAACGCACGCTCCAACGTGCAGGGCCTCGACCACGACGCCTATGCCGAGCTGGTGCAGGGTTTCATGGGAAGCCTGAGCGCCGATGGCCCGCTGACCCGCAGCAAGGACGTGGCCGAAGCCGTATGGCGTGCAGTCACCGACCCGTCGAGCACGTTGCGCATTCCGGCAGGCCCTGACGCCATCGAGTGGGCCTTGGCGCGCGCCCTGGGTTGACGAGCCTTGTGGATGACGATCCGCCGGATATATGATTCGTATACGTTTCATATAGATCAGAATCCATGGGCATCGTAAACATCGACGACGAACTGCACGACCAACTGCGCAAGGCAAGCGCCGTGTC